>DATELP010000092.1:0-36800 GCA_035276425.1 Pyrinomonadaceae bacterium | reverse complement strand
TGGACGCCGATCTCGATGGCTGAAGAGCTGCGTCGCGCACCGAAGCTGCTCGAGGATCGTGGCAGTCATTGGATGAACGTGATCGGCAGGATCAAGCCCGGCGTTTCGTTGGATCAGGCGTCAGCAGAATTGACAGGGATCGCGACGAGGCTAAACGAGACGTATCCCAATAACCGCGCGAGCGGCACGCACGCGCTCGTGATGACCGAGACCGACGGGCGTTTTGAAGACCTCGGCGGCACGTTCAAGAGCGCTGGTTGGATCGCGATGTTGATTGTTGTCCTGATACTGCTGATCGCCTGTGCGAACGTGGCCAACCTGATGCTTGCGCGTGCCGCGGCGCGTCGTAAAGAGATCGGGATTCGACTTGCGCTCGGTGCGAGCCGCAGGCGTTTGGTTCGTCAACTCCTGACCGAGAGCATGCTGCTGGCGATTTTAGGTGGCGGGCTCGGATTGTTATTAGCCGTTTGGGTGACGAAGCTGATGGAAGGCTTCATACCCATTCTCGAATACACGATCATCAAAGACTTCTTCGCGCTTGATTCGCGCGCGTTGTTGTTCACGCTTGGTGTGTCGCTCGCGACGGGTGTGATCTCCGGACTCGCGCCTGCGTTGCAGTCGTCGAATCCGGCGGTCGTGCCGGTGTTGAAAGGTTTGCCGGAAGTACAGAGAGGCCGCCGCGGTCTCTTCGCCCGGTTCACTTTGCGCAACGTGTTGGTCGTATCGCAAGTGGCGCTTTCGTTGATAGTTCTGGTTTGTGGCGGACTCTTCATCAAGAGTTTTCGCAAAGCACAGACGATGGATCCGGGTTTCAACAATCCAAACGGATTGATCGTGACGCTGAGTCCGCAGTTGGTCGGTTACGACAACGAGCAGACACGCAACTTTTACAAGCAACTTGTCGAGCGCACGCGCAACTTGCCGGGTGTTGAGTTTGCCGGCATGGCGCGGTTGATGCCGCTCGGCGACAGCTCCAATTCGAATGGACCAGTACTGAAGGAAGGCGAGACGCTGCCGCGTGGAAGCTCGGGCCGCACGATCATGACGAATGTTATCGGGCCAGGTTACTTCAACACGATGCAGATCCCGTTTGTCGACGGGCGCGATTTTGACGATCGCGATCAGCCGAAGACGCAGGCCGTGGTCGTGATCAATCAGCGCATGGCCGAAATGCTCTGGCCGGGCGAGAGTGCCGTTGGTAAACGCTTTTTTATTGGCGCAGATAGCCGCGACGCATACGAGGTTGTTGGTGTTGTGAAGACGGGTAAGTATCGCTCGTTAGCGGAAGAACCGAGACCTTACATCTACTACTCGATGACGCAGTTTCGCCCGGGCAACATGGCGCTGATTGTCCGTAGCAGTGTCGACCCGCGCGGGTTGGTCGGTGCGGTTCGCGGCCAGGTGCAGGCGCTGGATCGGAATGTGCCGATCTCGGCAGTGAAGACGATGAATGAGCACCTGACGTACGCGTTGTGGGCGCCGAACATGGCCGCGTCGTTTTCGCTCGCGTTTGGTGTGCTCGCGGTGATGTTGAGTGCGGTCGGTCTTTACAGCGTGATGGCGTATGTGGTGTCGCAACGCACGCGCGAGATTGGTATTCGCATGGCGTTGGGCGCTGAGCGTAGTCATGTGATGAAGATGATCACGAAGCAGGGGATGTGGCTCGCGGGTGTCGGCGTGGTGATCGGGCTGCTGGTCGCGCTGGTGCTGGTGTGGGTGGTGTCGTCGTTGTTGATTGGTGTGAGCGGGTACGACGTCGGGATTTTCGTGATCGTGCCGCTGCTGCTTGCGACGGTGGCTCTTGTGGCCTGCTACCTGCCCGCGCGCAGAGCTACAAAGGTCGATCCACTGATTGCGCTGCGGTACGAATAGGACCAATAGGCCCTATAGGATCTATAACTAATAGGACCATAGGACCTATAGCCTATAGGACCTATACAAGAGAGAAACCATGAGAAAAGACATTAGCTACGCGATTCGAGGCTTGCTGAAGCGGCCGGGGTTTGTGGCGATTGCGGTGATCACCCTTGCGCTGGGCATTGGCGCAAACACCGCGATCTTCAGCCTGGTGAATGCGGTGCTGTTGCGCTCGTTGCCGGTCGAACAACCGGGACAGATCGTTTCAGTCGCCATGCGCGGCAAGGACGATTCCATGTCCGCGTGGTCGTTTCCAAACTACCGCGACTTTCGCGATCGCAACGAAGCATTATCAGGACTATTGGTCTATCGCTTCGTACCACTCAGCCTGAGCCGCGGCGCTGGAAACGAACGCGTCTGGGGCTTTGAAGTGTCCGGCAACTACTTCGACGTGCTCGGCGTGAAGGCGATCAAGGGCCGAACGTTTCTTCCCGAAGAAGACAAGACGCCGCTGTCGCATCCCGTCGCCGTGCTCAGTTACAACTCGTGGCAACGTCGCTTCGGCGGCGATCCTGAAATCGTCGGCAAAGACGTAGTGCTCAACGATCATCAGTTCCGCGTGATCGGCATCACGCCCGAAGGCTTCAAGGGAACTGAGATGGTCTACACGCCGGAGATCTGGTTGCCGGCGGCGATGATGGAATGGGTCGAACCCGGCGCGAAGTGGCTGGAAGATCGCAACACGCGAAACTTCTTTGCTAACGGTCGGCTCAAACCCGGCGTCGACGCAAGGCAAGCAGAAGCCTCGCTAAACTTACTTGCGCTACAGCTCGCGAAAGAGTATCCCGACACAAACGAAGGCCAGACGGTGAAGATCGTGCCCGCCGGTTTTCTGATTCCGGAGTTGCGCGGCGCGGTCGTGAGTTTTACGTGGGTGCTGATGGGCGCGGTCGGGCTGGTCCTGCTGGTCACTTGCACGAATCTCGCGGGGCTGATGCTCGCGCGCGCAACGGATCGAAAGCGTGAGATCGCGATTCGTTTGGCGATGGGCGCGAACCGCTTGCGTTTGATTCGCCAACTACTCACCGAGAGTGTGTTGCTCTCGGTCGTGGGCGGCGTTGCCGGTGTGTTGCTTGCGTATTGGATGATCCAGGCGTTGCTGGCCTTCAAACCGCCGATCGATTTTCCGTTGGCGCTCGACGTGGAAGTCGATTGGCGCGTGTTGTTGTTCTCGTTGGGTGTGTCGCTTATTGCGGGTGCGGTGTTTGGTCTCGCACCGGCTTTGCAAGCGACGCGTCCCGGTCTTTCGCAGGCTTTAAGAGAAACATCAGCGCAGGGCGGCGCCGCGCGAACGCGTTTGCGCAGTGTGTTGGTCGTGGCGCAGATCGCGATCTCGCTCGTGGTTCTGATCTCCGCGGGACTCGTCGTGCGCACGTTGCAACAACTGCAAACGATGAATCCGGGATTCGATACACACAACGGATTGACGATGTCGTTCGATCTCGGTTTGCAGGGTTATGACGAGGATCGCGGACAGCAGTTTTACAAACAACTCACCGAACGCGTGAAGACTTTGCCGGGCGTCAAATCGGCTACGATCTCCAGTTATATTCCGCTGAGTCTGAACTACAACAGTCGCAACATCTTCGTGGAAGGCCAACCCGCCGAGCGCGGCGAGAACGTGCCGCTGTCGATGAACGCGAGCGCCGGACCCGGTTATTTCGAAACGATGGGCACGCCGCTGATTCATGGACGCGGGTTTACCGATCAGGACCAGGCGAAAACAGAACTGGTCGCGGTGGTGAACGAGACTTTCGTGAAACGTCTAATGCCGCACTTGAGCTCGAGCGCCGAGGCGATTGGAAAACGCATCTCGTACGGCGCCGCGAGTGGTCCATACATGCGCATCGTCGGCGTCGCGCGCGACGGCAAGTACTTCAACATCGCTGAAGAACCGCGTTCGTTCATTTGGTCGCCGATGACGCAGGACTACAACTCGACCGGGATTCTGACCGTGCGGACAGAAGGCAATCCGGAATCATTACTTGGCGCGGTGCGAAAGGAAGTGCAAGCGCTCGATCCGAACCTGCCGCTGTTTGACGTAAAGACGTTAACGGAACACATGCGGCTCGCGTTGTTCGCGCCGAAGATCGCGGCGATGGTGCTCGGCGTGTTCGGACTCGTTGCTCTGTTGCTTTCGGCCATCGGCATTTACGGCATCACTTCGTACACGGTCGCACAACGCACGCACGAGATCGGCATTCGACTCGCACTCGGCGCGCAATTATCGGACGTGTTGAAGCTCGTGCTCAGTCATGGATTGAAACTGACGATCATTGGCGCGGCACTGGGATTGTTCGGCGCATTCGTTGCGACACGCGCGATCACGAGCGTGCTTTATGGTGTGAGTGCGACCGATCCGTTGACGTTTGTGTTCGTGTCGGGATTGCTGATCGGGGTCGCGTTGCTGGCGTGTTATGTGCCCTCGCGGCGCGCCACAAAAGTTGACCCGCTCATCGCTTTGAGAAACGAGTAAGGCCACAAATAAACACAGAAACCACGGACAAGACAGATGATTAAAGACATTCGTTACGCGATACGGACGTTGTTGAAGCGGCCGGGGTTCTTAGTTGTGGCGCTGGCGACGCTTGCGTTGGGTATTGGCGCGACCACCGCGATGTTCACCGTAGTCAATTCGGTGTTACTGAGGCCGATGCAATTTCCCGAACCCGAACGCATCGTGATCCTCGAAGCCAACAACCCACGCCTGGGAATCAAACAGAGCAACGTGTCGGTGGCGGACGTCGTCGAGTGGCAGCAGCAGAGTCAGTCGTTCGAACAGATCGCGGGGTTTATTACGTGGGGCGCGTTTATGGCAACCGGCGACGAGACCGAACGCGTGCGCGCCGCGGGCGTCTCGCCTGAGTTCTTTCCGCTCTTTCGCACCAACCCGCTCAGCGGCCGCACGATTCAGGCCGGCGACGTTCAAGCCAAAAGTGAACCTGTGACGGTGCTTAGTTATGGTCTGTGGCAACGACGTTTCGGCGGCGCTGCTAACGTTGTCAATAGCAAGATCACGTTGAGCGGTGTGACCGGCACGATCGTCGGCATCATGCCGCCTGGCTTCAACTATCCGGACGAGACAGAGCTGTGGACGGCATACCCGCTTGATGCGAGTGAGGCCCGTGACAACCGTTATCTCAACGCCGTCAGCCGCCTCAAACCCGGCGTGTCAATCGCGCAAGCCCAAGCGGAGTTGGACACCATCAACCAGCGGTTGGCGCAGAGTTATTCGGAAACGAATTCGGGTTGGGGCGTTCGACTTACCGAGTTGCGCGAACGGATGGTAGGCGAGTTGCGCCCGGCTTTGTATATGTTATTTGGGGCGGTCGCGTTTGTGTTGCTGATTGCGTGTGCGAATGTGGCAAACCTGTTGCTCGCACGTGCGGCGTACCGTCAGAAGGAGATCGCAGTGCGCACCGCGCTCGGTGCGAGTCGCTGGCGCGTCGTGAAGCAATTACTAACCGAAAGCTTGCTGGTGTCTGTAGTGAGTGGCGTGATCGGACTCGTACTCAGCGTTTGGCTGGTAAAGTTGCTGATCGCGATCAGCCCGCCGGATAGTCCGCGCTTCAAAGAGATCTCGATCAACTGGCAAGTGTTCGCGTTTGCCTTCGGTCTGACGATTCTCGCGGGCTTGCTGTTTGGACTGGTGCCGGCGCTGCAAACCTCGCGCACCGATCTCAACGAGACGCTCAAGGAGAGCGGACGAACCGGATCGCCCGGCGGATCGCGGAATCGCATTGGCGGTTTCCTGATCGTCTCGGAAGTCGCGCTGTCGTTTGTGCTGCTTGCGGGCGCGGGTTTGCTCATCAAGAGCTTCATGCATCTGCGTGATATCAATCCCGGTTTTCAAGCCGACAATGTGCTTGCGATGCGTTTGACTTTGCCTGCGGGCAAGTACAAACAGGGCGAACCGCGCGCGCAGATCTATCAACAACTCATCGAGAAAGTAAAAGCAGTGCCCGGTGTGCAAGCCGCGGGCGCAGTGCTGAGTCTGCCGCTACGTGCCGACAATTTTAATCTCGGGCGTGGAGTGTTACTCGAAGGCCGTCCCGCTGTTCCCGAAGCCGCAACGAACGCCGCGCATTTGACGGTGACGCCTGATTACTTTCGCACGCTCAACATTCCTTTGAAACAAGGACGCATGTTTACCGATTACGACAACGCGCAGTCGACGAAAGTCGTGATCGTGAACGAAACGATGGCGCGGCAACAGTGGCCGGGCGAGAGTCCGATCGGCAAACGCTTCAGCATCTGGCGCGATGAGAAGTTTTCGCGCGAAGTCGTCGGCGTCGTGGGCGACACGAAGTCGTCACTCGATAAAGAAGGTGAGCAACAGATGTACGTGCCTTACGCGCAGGACGCGGGGTGGGGCAGTCTCTCGTTTGTGGTGCGCACGAATGGCGAGCCAACCGCGGTGGCGGGAGCGGTACGCGAAGCGATCAGCTCGGTTGATAAAGGCGTGGCGACTTACAACTTAAAGACGATGAACGACGTGATCGCGACGTCGGCGGCGCCGCGCCGTGTGCCGATGTTGTTGTTGAGTTCGTTCGCGGGCGTGGCGATGTTGCTCGCGATGATCGGCATCTACGGCATCACGTCTTACTACGTCACGCAACGCACGCGCGAGATTGGTGTGCGCATGGCGCTCGGCGCGCAGATCGCCGACGTGCTCAAGCTCGTGTTGCGGCGTGCGATGTTGTTGGCGGTGATCGGTGTCGTCGTTGGTGTGGCAGGTTCGATTGCTGTGACTCGTTATCTCGAAACGCTGTTGTTTGGTGTGAAACCGATCGACACGGTCACGTTTGTCGCGGTGGCGTTTGGACTGGTGTTTGTGGCGTTGATCGCATCATTAATTCCCGCCCGGCGAGCAACAAAAGTCGATCCGTTGACGGCCCTTCGTTACGAGTAAAACCATCCACAGATTACACAGAAAAATCTGCGTAATCTGTGGATTGCTGTTAAAGGTTTTATGGAAACACTACTCAAAGACATCCGCTATGGTGTGCGCGGATTGTGGAAACGCCCGGGTTTTACGGCCGTGGCGGTGCTCACGCTCGCGCTTGGAATTGGTGCTAATACCGCGATCTTCAGTGTCGTCAATGCTGTGCTGCTCAGGCCGTTGCAGTTTCGCGATCCCGATCGCCTCGTGATGATTTGGGAGGACGCGACGTTCGCGGGTTTTCCGCGCAACACGCCCGCGCCCGCGAATTACGTTGACTGGAAAACACAGACGCAATCGTTTGAGGATATGGCCGCCAGCGCCGAGTCGACTTTCAATCTGACTGGCGACGGCGATCCCGAGCGCGTTGCTGCTTACAGCGTGACGGCAAACTTCTTTCCGCTGTTTGGCGTGTCGCCGGCGCTCGGGCGCGGCTTCGTGGCGGAAGACGATCGTCCCGGGGCAGCGAAAGTCGCGGTGTTGAGTCACGAACTCTGGCAGACGCGCTACGGCGGCGATCGACAGATCGTCAATCGCGACATTCAACTCAACGGCGAGAAGTACACAGTCGTCGGCGTCATGCCGCAGGGTTTTCAGTTCTTTGAAAGCGACGTGCGGCTGTGGGTGCCGTTGGCGTTAGACGCCGAAGAGCTCGCGAATCGTGGTGGCCACTATTTGAAAGTCGTGGCGCGGCTCAAGCCGGGCGTGACGTTGGACCAGGCGCAGGCGGATCTCTCGGCGGTGATGGCGCGCGTGGCTAAGGACCATCCGCAACAAACGGCCGACGGAAAGCTCGGCGCGTTTGCGATGCCGTTGCGCGAGCAGTTGGCGGGTGACGTGCGCAGTTCGTTGGTCGTGTTGCTGGTGGCGGTCGCATTTGTGTTGTTGATTGCGTGCGCGAACGTCGCGGGATTGTTGCTCGCGCGTGCGGTGGGAAGGCGCCGCGAGATCGCGTTGCGCGTCGCGCTCGGCGCGAGCCGCGTGCGTGTCGTTCGGCAATTGCTCACCGAGAGTTTGTTGCTGGCAGCGGCGGCGGGCGTGATCGGATCGTTTCTCGCCTACTTAAGTTTCGCGTTTCTACAGAAACTCATACCCGAACAGATGGCGTTGTTGACGAGTTTGACGCTCGACACACGCATCCTCGTGTTCACGCTTTTGATCTCGCTGCTTACGGGAGTCATCTTCGGTCTGGTTCCCGCGCTTCAATCGGCGAAGGTTGATCTGAACGAAGCATTGAAGCAGAGCACGCGTGTCACTGCGACCGGCAAACTGCGCAGTGCGCTGATCGTTTTCGAAGTTGCGGCGTCTGTTGTGTTGCTCGTTGGCGCGGGGCTGCTGGTCCAAACGCTGTTCCAGCTTTTCAATCAGTACTCAGTGCTGCAACCCGAGCGTGTCCTGACCATGCGCACGGTGTTGCCGCAGACGAAATATAAAGAACCAGCACAACGCGACGCGTTCTATCGACAGGTGCTCGATCACGTCGAACATCTGCCCGGTGTGATCTCGGCAGGTTACAGCACGTCGGTGCCGCTGTTGTGGAAAGGCGGCACGAGCGGTTTCACGCCCGAAGGAATCGAATCGCCGATTCCGGGCATGGCTTACGACGCGAATCATCGCGAAGTCAGCACCGATTACCTGAAGACGATGAACATCCCGTTGCGCGAGGGACGTTACTTCGACAAACGCGACAACGAGACGTCGATGCGAGTCGTCATCATCAACGAAACGATGGCGCGGCAGTACTGGCCCGGCGAGAACGCGCTTGGGCGCCGCTTAAACATCGGCGATCCGAATGACGGTGAATGGATGGAGATCGTCGGCATCGTCGCGGACGTGCGGCAGATGGGTCTCGACGAACCCGTTAAGGCCGAGATGTATTTCCCTTATCAGCAGGTCACGGATTGGCCGTTCTACATTCCACGCGATCTCGCGATTCGCACTTCGGGTGACACTTCGAACCTCGCCGGCTCAGTGCGCCAGATCATTCATGAAGTCGATCCGGATCAACCGGTGTCGAATATCGCGACGATGTCTGACGTGCTTGGCGTTGAAGCTGAACAGCGGCGGATTGGCATGATCATGACCGTCGCGTTTGCCGGGCTCGCGTTGTTGCTAGCGTCACTCGGCATTTACGGCGTGCTTGCTTACTTCGTCACGCAGCACACGAACGAGATCGGCGTGCGGATCGCGCTCGGCGCGAACCGGCGCAACATTCTTGCGCTCGTGTTGAAGAAGGGGATGGGATTGACGCTGTTAGGCGTCGTGATCGGTGTGGCAGCTTCTTTTGCGTTGACGCGTTTGATGAGCTCGTTGTTGTTCGGAGTTAAGGCTTTCGATCCGTTGACGTTTGCGGCGGTGCCGTTGCTGCTTGCGGCGGTGGCGCTTTTGGCGTGTTTGATTCCCGCGCGACGGGCGACAAAAGTCGATCCGATGATCGCGCTCAGGTACGAATAAAACCATCCACAGATTACACAGATTATGATTAAAGATCTTCACTATGGCCTGCGGATGTTGGCGAAGAACCCGGGCGTGTCTGCGATCGCGGTGCTCACGCTTGCGCTCGGAATCGGCGCGAACACTGCGATCTTCAGCGTCGTCAGCGCGGTGTTGTTGAATCCGCTGCCGTACAAGGACCCTGATAGATTGGTCTCGATCTGGGAGAACGTCCCGGAGCACGGACGCTGGCGCGCCGCGCCCGCAAACTTCCTCGACTGGAAGAAACAGAACACGGTCTTTGAAGACGTCGCGGCCTTTGGTGGTGCAACCGCGACGCTCACTGGCGACGGCGATCCGGAACAACTCTCGGGAACCGCGGTGACTCCCGGTTACTTCGAAGTCGTCGGCGTTCAGCCGGCGCTCGGCCGCGCGTTTCAACCGGAAGAATACCAACCGGGAACGGATCGAGTCGTTATTCTCGGTCACGGTCTTTGGCAGCGCCGCTACGGTGGCGACAAAAACATCGTCAATCGCAGTATCACTCTCGACGGTAACAGTTGGACCGTAGTCGGTGTGATGCCTCCGGGCCTTTATCCCACGCGGCCCACGACTGCCGGACGCATCGACTTTGACGAACGCGGCCAGGATTACTGGCGTCCGTTTTCCGCGATGGTCCACTTCGCTCCGCTTCGCAGCGCTCACATTATCGGCGTGCTTGCGAGAATGAAACCTGAAGTCACGTTCGAACAAGCCACTGCGGAGATGAACACGATCGGCGCGCGCCTCGCCCAGGAGCACGCCGCAAACAAAGACGAGGGAATCATCGTCACGCGGTTTATGAACGAGGTTGTCGGCGACGTGCGGCCTGCGCTCGTGACGTTGCTGGTTGCGGTCGGCCTCGTGTTGTTGATTGCGTGCGCGAACATCGCGGGGCTTTTGTTGGCCCAACACGCCGCGCGCACAAAAGAGATCGCGATTCGCGCTGCGCTTGGAGCAGGACGTACGCGACTCGTGCGGCAGTTCTTTGTCGAGGGACTGTTGTTGTCGTTGTGCGGCACGCTCGCCGGTCTCGCAGTGGCGCAACTGGGCTTACAAGTTTTGCTGAAGTTTGTGCCGCCGCAGATGATCCCGCGCCTCACGCAGGTCGGACTTGATTGGCGTGTACTCGGTTTCACGCTCGTGCTTTCGCTCGTCACGTGTTTGCTGTTTGGCCTGGTGCCTGCGTGGCAGGCGTCGAAACCCGATCTGCACACGACACTCGAGCAGAGCGGACGCACGTCTGGTCCGGGAGCCGCGCGTTTGCGTTTCCGGCAGTTGCTGGTGGTGTTTCAGGTTAGCGTCGCGGTGATGCTGGTGATCGGCGCGGGTCTTTTGATCAAGAGCTTTTGGAGGCTGCAACAAGTCGATCCCGGTTTCAAGGCGGAACGAGTGTTGTCAGCGGGAATCACTCTGCCCGCCTCGAAGTACAAAGAACCACAACTAATCAACAACTTCTTCAATCAGTTGAACGAACGCATTGCAGCGGTGCCGGGTGTTGAATCGGTGTCGATCGCTTACGACCATCCGTTGCAGTCAAACTGGCTCGACTCGTTTGAGATCGAAGGACGCGTCAGCGCTACGAAGAATTCGGAATCGGCGAACTTCATTCCGGTCGGTCCCGACTACTTCAACACTGTTGGAGTGCAGGCTGTCAGTGGACGAACGTTCACGCCGCAGGACGATGCGGATCATCCGGGCGTCGCGGTCGTGAATGAAGCATTTGTTCGTCACTACTTTCCTAACGAGACTGCGCTCGGCCGTCGGATTCTTCCCGGGCCACCGGGAAGAATTTGGGACGGTAAGAAGCTGACGTCGTTTGAGATTGTCGGTGTCGTGCGCGATGTGAAGTTTGATGGACTGGCTAAGGCGTCTGAACCGGCATATTACCTTCCGGCCAAGCAAGCGCCGCTCGAAGACATGACGATCCTCATTCGCACGACGAGCGATCCGCAGTCGATCGTAGCGGGACTGCGCCAGGCAGTGTGGTCCATTGATCCGAATCAACCGATCAGCAACGTCAACACGCTGGAACAGATCGTCTCGGAAAGTATCGCGCAGCCACGTCTCAACATGCTGTTGATGATGCTGTTCGGCGGACTCGCATTGCTGCTGTCTGCGGTAGGCATCTATGGGCTGTTGTCTTACGCCGTGACGCAGCGCACGCAGGAACTCGGAATTCGCATGGCGCTTGGCGCGAATGTCACTGACGTGCTGAAGCTCGTGTTGAAGCAGGGAATGTTTCTGGCGCTCGTTGGCGAAGTGATCGGTCTGGCCGGAGCTTTTGCGTTGACGCGCTTGATGCGCGGGTTGCTGTTTGGTGTGACGCCGACTGACACTACGATCTTCGCAGGCGTCGTCGCGGTGTTAACTCTCACTGCTTTGCTGGCTTGTTATTTGCCCGCCCGGCGCGCGACGAAAGTCGATCCGTTAGTGGCTCTTAGATACGAATGAAAGCAATCCACAGATTACGCAGAAAGTAATCTGTGGAATCTGTGGATGGTTTTATGGATACGTTACTCCAAGACGTTCGCTACGGCCTCAAGCAACTCTGGAAAAGCAAAGGTCTCACGTTTGTCGCGATCGTGTCGCTTGCGGTCGGCATCGGCGCAAACTCTGTAATCTTCAGCGTCGTCAATTCGTTTCTGCTGAGACCGCGCGCGGTGTCGGCGCCTGAGCAACTCGTCGAAATCTACACGGGCGATCGCGATCAGCCGTACCACGGCAGTTCTTATCCCACGTACCAGGAGTTTCGTGACCACAACGAAGTGCTCAGCAGCCTCGCCGCTTACGGCATCTGGCAGTTCAAACTCGACGACGGCAATCAGGTCGAACAGGTTTGGGGTGAACCTGTCAGTGGAAACTATTTCGACGTGCTCGGCGTGTCGGCTTACAAGGGCCGCACGTTTCTGCCTGAAGAAGACGTCGCCCCGGGACGCAATCCGGTCGTCGTGATCGGTCACTCGCTTTGGGAACGGCGCTTCAACTCCGATCCCGATCTGATCGGCAAAACAATCACGCTCAACTATCAACCGCTGACCGTCATCGGTATCGCGCCGCCGCAGTACAACGGCATGATGCGCGGTTTGGCGAGCGAGGTCTGGGTGCCATTGGCGATGGCGCCGGCGTTAAATCCATCAACCGGCGAACGCATACTCACGAGCCGCGGCAATCGCTACTTGACGATGGTCGGCAGACTCAAACCCGAAACGACGCTGGCGCAGGCACGCGCGCGCTTCGACATGCTCACGCACGGCATGCGCGCCGCGCATCCCGAAGAGTGGGCGGAGCCGAACCGCGAATTGTCTGCTTCAGTGCTGCCGGAAAGCGAAACGCGCATTCATCCACAAGCACGCGAGATGGCTTACGCGATCGCGGCCGCGCTTTTTGTGATCGTAAACCTCGTGCTGCTGATCGCGTGTATCAATCTCGCGAGCATGTTGTTGGCTCGTGCGGTTGGACGGCGCAACGAGATTGCGGTGCGGCTCGCGTTGGGTGCGCGACGTTCGCGTATCGTTCGGCAACTGCTGACCGAGAGCGTGTTGTTGGCGCTGGTTGCCGGAGCCGCGGGATTGCTGCTCGCGGTTTGGTTACTGAGTCTCGTAACGGCGTTCATGCCCGCGTTGCCGGAAGGCATACGCGTTTCCGTCGATCTCAGTCTCGATTGGCGCGTGCTGGCTTACACCTTCTCGTTTGCGACGGTGACCGGATTGCTGTTTGGACTCGTGCCTGCACTGCACAGTTCGAAAGCGGAAGTCGCGACGGTTTTGAAAGACGATTCGAGTCTGTTCAGCGGACGCTATCGCAAGTCGCGCATTCGCATGTCGCTCGTTGTGGCCCAGGTGGCGTTCTCGTTGTTGCTGTTGATTGGCGCAGGTTTAGTGTGGCGCAGTTTGGAAAGGGTCCGGCCCACTCGCGTAGGGTTCACGACGGACAACATTCTCCTCGCTCCGGTAGCTCTGGATGAGACTCGTTACGATCGCGCCCGGACGCAGGAGTTTTATCGCAATCTTTCGGAACGCGTCGCTGCTTTGCCGGGAGTGCAGGCGGTCAGTCTCGTAGACGAGATACCGGGCGGCGTATTGGGCGGCGTGCGCCGCAGCACGGACGTCGAAGGTTATAAGCCGCAGCCCGGTGAAAGCCGGGAGATCGATGCGGCGCTTGCTGGACCACTTTATTTCACGAACATGAAAGTTCCGTTTGTGCAGGGACGCGACTTTGACGAGAGCGATCGCGACGGCGCGCCGTGCGTAGCGATCGTCAACGAAGCATTTTCGACAAAGTATTTCGGCGGCGCGTCGCCGTTGGGCAAACACCTCACGAAATACACTGGACGTTCAGAACAGAAAGAGCAGTGTGAGATTGTCGGCGTGATTCGCGACACCGAGTGGCAGGTCGTGCATGAACCGCGTCCGTTCTTTGCGATGGCTTTGCAGCAGTCGGAGCGGAAACGCGCGATGCTCATGGTCAATGCGACAACCGATGCGGCGAGTTTGGCGGTTCCGGTGCGGCAGGTGATTCGCGAGCTCGATCGCACGATCCCGGTGGCAGACGTGCAAACGCTGCCGCAGTTTTTCAACTTCATGCTGTATCCGTTTCGAGTTTTGGGCGCGATGATGGCGGCGTGTGGACTGCTGGTGTTGCTGCTGGCGTCGGTTGGGATCTACGGCGTTGTTTCTTACTCAGTCGCGCAGCGCACGCGTGAAGTCGGCATTCGCATCGCGCTCGGCGCGTCGCAGATCGATATTCTCAAACTGATCGTGCGCCAGGGAATGTTGCTGGTGCTTTTGGGACTTGGTGGTGGATTGTTGCTCGCGCTGGTCTCGATGCGTGTTGTGGCGAGTGTCGTGGCGGAAGCAGAGATTTTGTTTGGCGTGAGTACGACTGATTCGTTGACGTTTGCGGGCGTGACGATTTTACTCGCGCTGGTCGCGCTGCTGGCGTGTTATCTGCCGGCGCGGCGTGCGACGCGCGTCGATCCGGTCGTAGCGCTGAGGTACGAATAAAGCCATCCACAGATTACGCAGAAAGAATCTGTGTAATCTGTGGATAAAGGAGAAGCCCATGTCCAATCTCTGGCAAGACGTCCGTTATGGCGTGCGAATGCTTTGGAAGAATCGCGGGATCAGCGCGATCGTGATTCTCGCGCTCGCGCTCGGCATTGGCGCTAACAGCGCGATCTTCAGCGTCGTCAACACGGTCCTGCTGCGCCCGCTGCCTTATGACGATTCAGACAAGCTCGTGTTTCTCAACGAGAAGAGCCCGGTGCTCGACGATATGTCGATCTCCTATCCGAACTTCCTCGACTGGCGCGCGCAGAACCAATCGTTTGAAAAGATCGGTGTTTACAACCGAGGCAGCTACAACCTCACCGGCCGTGGCGACGCGGAACGGATCGTGGCCGGCCAAATGTCCGCGGACCTGTTCGGCGCACTTCGCGTCAACGCGCTGCACGGACGCGTCTTCACCAACGACGAAGACAAACCGGGCGGTACGCCGGTCGTCGTGCTGAGTTACGGTTTGTGGCAACGCCGTTTCGGCGGACAGATGAGCATCCTCAATCAACCGATCACTCTCAACAGCAAGAGTTACACAGTGATCGGCGTGATGCCGCCAACGTTTATTGGTCCAGATCCCGGTTCGAGTCGGATGGAGATGTTTGTGCCGGTGGGCCAACTCTCGAATCAGGCGAGCTGGCAGAGCCGCGGCAATCATCCGGGTTTGTATGGCGTTGGCCGGCTGAAGACAGGCGTCACGTTCGGGCAGGCCGAAGCGGACATGAACACGATCGCCGCGAATCTCGAGAAACAGTTCGCGGATACCAATACTGGTAATCGCGTCAGAATGCGGCCGATGATGGAGATTTTTGTCAGCAACGTGCGGCGCGCGCTGTGGGTGATCTTTGGCGCCGTCGGTTTTGTGCTGCTGATCGCATGCGCAAACATCGCAAACCTTTTGCTCGCTCGCGCCACCGCGCGTCGCAAAGAGATGGCGATTCGCACGGCTGTCGGCGCTAGTCGCTGGCGACTCGCGCGGCAGTTGCTAACAGAAAGTGTGGTGCTTTCGCTGATCGGCGGCGTAGTTGGTTTGGCCCTCGCGAGGTGGGGCATCGATCTGATTCTTTACGTGAGTCCCGACGCGATTCCACGTTCGACTGAGATCGGTCTCGATTGGCGCGTGCTGCTGTTTACGATCGGCGTTTCGTTTGTAACGGGCATTCTCTTCGGACTGGTTCCCGCGCTTCAGGCAGGCGAGGTCGACGTGCATGAGACGTTGAAAGAGACGGGCCGCGGCGTCAGTGGACGGCAGTGGTTGCGCAGTTCGCTCGTCGTGGTTGAAGTCGCGACGACGCTGGTGTTGCTGATCGGCGCGGGCTTGATGATTCGCAGTTTTTACTTGTTGCAGAAAGTGAACCCGGGTTTCGCATACGAGAACCTGACGAGTTTCAGCGTCTCGTTGCCTGAGAAGAAGTATCCGAATTTAGAAACGCAGGGAGCGTTCTTCAAGCGTTTGCTGGAGAACATTCGCGCGCTGCCGGGAGTTGATTCGACGGCTGTTGCGTCCGGGTTGCCGCTCGGTAATAACGGCTGGCAAATGGGTTTCTCGATCGAAGGCCAACCGCCGCCGCCGCGCGATCAAACGCCATTGATGGAATCGTGTTTAGTGTCGCCTGATTACTTCCGGGCGATGAACATTCCCGTGCTGCGCGGCCGCGTGTTTGACGAGCGCGACGATCGTTCGCATCTCGCCGGTCGCGACTTGAGCAAGCTGAACGAAGATCAGCAACTGGTCGCGGGTTTGAACAAGGTCGTTGTCGACGAAGAGTTTGCCCGGCGGTACTGGCCCAACGAGGACCCGATCGGCAAACGAATCAAACAAGGTGGTGACGACGACGGCCAGTTGATTGAAGTCATCGGCGTGGTCGGCCGGGTGAAGATGGAGAGTCTGAATCAAAACAGCGATCGGGTGCAGGCTTACTTGTCATTTCTTCAGGCGCCGATCAACGGCATGACGGTGATCGTCAAAGGCAGTTCCGATCCGAATCAACTGATCTCTTCCATACGCGCCGCGGTGAGAGAGATCGATCCGGAACAACCGATTTACAGTCCACGGACTATGTATGAGATCCGCGCTGAGTCGGTGGCGCCTGAACGATTGAATCTGACGCTGTTGAGTATCTTCGCGGGCATTGCTTTGGTGCTGGCGATCGTCGGCATTTACGGGGTGATGTCTTACTCGGTCACGCAACGCACACACGAGATTGGTATTCGCATGGCGATCGGCGCGCGGCCGCGCGACGTGTTTGCGATGGTGCTGGGCCAGGGGATGAAACTCGCGCTGATCGGTGTGGCGATCGGGTTGTTACTGGCGTTTGGTTTGACGCGGCTGATGGCGACGATGCTGTTCGGTGTCGAGCCGACGGACGTGCCGACGTTTGCGGGGATCTCGATTCTGTTGATCTCGGTCGCGGTGCTGGCGTGTTATCTGCCGGGACGCAGAGCGACGAAAGTCCAACCGACGATTTCGCTTCGTTACGAGTAGGGCCACGGATGAACACAGACGAGCACGGACGAATACAATGCTAAAAGACATTCGCCAGGGGTTGAGGAATTTGTTCAAACACTCGACCTTCACGGCTGTTTGCGTGGTGACCCTGGCGCTCGGCATCGGCGCGACTACGGGCATGTTCAGCGTCATCAATACGGTCCTGCTTCGGCCGTTGCCTTACGCGCATTCCGATCGGTTGCTGGTGATCTGGGGCAACTATCGCACGTTAAATATCGAACGTCTGCGTGCGAAGGCTGCTGAGTACGAGGACTATGCGAAGCAGACGCAGGTGTTTGACACGGTCGCGGCATTTACGAATCACAGCTTTAATGTGTCCGCCGGTGGGGAGCCGGAACGGGTTTCCGGAGCGTATGTTTCGACGAATCTGTTTCCGATGCTGGATGCGGCGCCGTTGGCGGGGCGCGCTTTCGCCGCGGACGATGCTAATTCGCGCGTGGCGATTCTGAGTTATGGCTACTGGCAAACGCGTTTCGGTGGTTCGCCGCAGATCGTCAATCAGCGGCTATTACTCGACAACGAGAGCTACACGATTGTTGGCGTTATGCCGCAGTCGTTTAGTTTTCCGCACGCGAGTTTGCGGGGCAGCGAACCGGCGGACTTGTGGGTGCCGCTGGCTTATACGGGCGAGGACGTTGCGAGCCGGCGTGGTCCGTATTTTCTCAACGTCATCGGGCGGCTTGCGCCGGGAGTAGCTCTGGAGCAGGCGCGTTCGCAGATGGACGCGTTGGGCCAGCGCTTCGAGCGCGAGTTGCGTGGTTATCGTGGTCCAAACGGTGAAGACGGCGGCTGGCGCATAACGTTGACGCCGTTGCAGGAAGAGATCGTTGGCGGTAGCCGCCGCGCTTTGCTGGTTTTGCTTTTCGCGGTTGCGTTGCTGTTGCTGATCGCGTGCGCGAACGTCGCGAATCTGCTGCTGATGCGCGGTGCGAAGCGACGGAAGGAATTGGCTGTTCGGGCGGCGTTGGGTGCGAGTCGCTGGCGTCTAGTAAGACAACTCGCTGTTGAAGGATCGCTGCTCACTATGCTTAGCGCAGCGCTCGGTTTGGTGTTCGCGGCCTGGGGAATAGATCTGTTGCGCGTGCTCGGACAAGACATTCTCCCGCGAGCACACGAGTTGTCGCTCGACATCCGCGTCTTTGCGTTTGCCGTCGGCTCTGCCCTCGTCATCAGCCTTGTCTTTGCTCTCATTCCGCTGCGTCAGGTTACAAAGCTCGATCTGCGCGACTCTCTGAATCGTCTCGGTCATGGAAGTTCTGGCAGGCCCGGCCGGTGGTCAGACGCGTTGGTGGTGGCGGAAGTCTCACTCGCTGTGCTGCTGCTCGTTGGTTCGGGACTTCTCGTCAAGAGTCTCTTCAATTTGCAACGTGTCGATCCGGGGCTGGTGACGGAGAACTTGATCAGCGTTGAAGTGGATCTCTCTGCCGCTGCTTATCAAGAGCCGGGTCAGGCAGCGAACTTTTACCGCGAACTGGTCCAGCGAATCGAAACGAAGCCGGGTGTTCAAGCCGTAAGCTTTAGCACGCAACAACCATTGAGTGGCAACGCCGGCAACGATCCGTTTGCGATTGAGGGAAGACGTTTGGACCCGGCGAATCTAACGACCGCGGGTTGGCAACTGGTTGGTCCTAATTACTTGCGAACGCTCGGTGTTTCGCTCGTCAAAGGACGCGATTTCAACGCTGAAGATGCTGCTCCGGGCGCCGCACCGGTAGCGATTATCAATCAGAAGATGGCCGCGCGTTTTTGGCCCGACGAAGATCCGATCGGAAGGCGTATCACGCTCGGACTGCCACGGCCTGAGAATCCGTGGGTGACAATCGTTGGGATCGCGAAAGACACACCGCATCGCGCGCTCGATTCGCAACCGGAACCTGATTGGTACATGTCGCAGACTGTCGCACTGCAGCGTCATCGTTACGTGTTTATGCGCAGCGTTCTGCCGGTTTCTACCTTGACGAGTCTCGTGCGAAGCGAGCTCACGGCTCTCGATCCTCGTCAGCCGTTAACCAGCGTCAAAACAATGTCGGAAGTGGTTGCGACGACCACAGCGCCGCGACGCTTCAACACGCTCGTGCTCGGAATTTTTTCGACGCTCGCGCTTTTGCTGGCTGCGGTTGGGATTTACAGCGTCATTTCCTACGCGACCGCGCTACGCACGAAAGAGATCGGGATTCGCGCAGCGCTCGGGGCTGCCAGAGGCGCGATTCTGTTGCTCGTGCTCAGGAAGGGAATCGCGCTCGCGCTGATCGGCGCCGCGATCGGATTCGGCGCCGCGCTCGCGTTGACGCGGCTGATGTCGAGCTTGCTGTTTGGTGTTTCGGCGTCAGATCCGCTCGTCTACGTAACGGCGGGGGTTGTTTGTCTGACAGCGGCGCTCGTCGCTTGTCTGCTGCCGGCGCGGAGAGCGACAGAGGTTGATCCGCTAGTGGCGCTGAGGAATGAATAGGTCGACAAGAAAACAGGTCGTATAGGTCCTATAGGACCTATTAAGAACTCACTATTTAAGAAAACCACTATGCTCAAAGACATTCGTTATGGCTTGCGAAGCCTGATCAAACACCCGACGTTCACGACGGTCTGCATCGTGACGCTGGCGCTCGGCATTGGTGCGAACACCGCGATCTTCACGGTGGTGAACGCGGTCGTGTTGCGCCCGCTGCCGTTTCAGGATGGGGATCGTCTGGCAGTGATTTGGACCACAAAGGATGCAAACCAGGAACAACCGCTTTCGTTCGCTGACTACACCGATCTGAAGAACCAAACCAAGACCTTTAGCGCCGTTGGCGCTGCGTCGCCGCTGTGGAACTTCACGCTGACCGGCGGTGGCGAACCGGAGCCGTTACAGGGCATGTATGTGTCGGCGAACTTGTTTGATCTATTGCGCGTCGCACCAGCGCGCGGGCGCAATTTCACGAGCGATGACGATCGCGTTGGTGGAACGCCTGTCGCGATCATTAGTCACGCGTTGTGGGAGCGGCGGTTTGGCAGCGATCGAGACATAGTCGGCAAACAGATCACGGTGAGCGGCACGAGCGCCACTGTCGTAGGCGTCATGGCGAAGGATTTTCAGTTACTGGATCCAGCGGCGCAGTTGTGGATGCCGCTGATGCAGAACCAGTTCGCATCAAGCGGACGTCAGGTGCGATTGCTTTCGGTCGTTGGCCGGTTGGCTGACGATTTAAAACCTGTCGCCGCCGGAACTGAACTGAATGCTATCGCGAGTCAATGGGCTGGCCGGTATCCCGACACGAATTCAGGCGTCGGCTTGCGTGTTGTCCCAATGCACGCGCAACTCACCGGAAAAGTGCGTCCCGCTTTGTTGCTGTTGCTCGGCGCAGTCGGTCTGGTATTGCTTATTGCGTGCGCGAACATCATCAACCTGATGCTCGTGCGCAGTGCGGCACGACAAAAAGAGATCGCGGTGCGCGCAGCACTCGGCGCGGGACGCATGCGTTTGCTAAGGCAATTACTAACCGAAAGCATCACGCTTTCACTGCTCGGCGGCAGTGCGGGAATCGTGCTCGGTTCATGGGGTGTGCAGGCGCTGCTGGCTCTTAATCCGATTGCCATTCCGCAGTACAACAGAATCGGTATCGATCTCACCGTACTTAGCGTTACGCTGGGTGCCTCGATTCTTACCGGAATCGTCTTTGGCTTAGCGCCCGCGTGGCAGACACTCAAGTTCGATCTGCACTCCGCGTTGAAGGAAGGCGGCCGCACCGCGATCGCCGATCGCAGTCAACGACGTTTGAGCAGTCTGCTGGTGATCGCCGAAACCGCAATGGCCATGGTCCTGTTGATTGGCGCTGGACTATTACTAAAAAGTTTTGCTCATCTGCTCGACGTCAAACCCGGCTTCAGCACCGAAAACGTGCTGACGATGCAGATCGGACTTCCAAACGCCGCTTACCAGGATCCACAAAAACGCGCCGCGTTCCTGAAACAACTCGAAACTAATCTCGCGGGGGCTCCGGAAGTCTCATCAGTCGGTTTGGTCACGCGACTGCCACTGATGAGTGCGCTCAACAACATCACCAGCTTCCTCGCAATCGAGGGCAGACAAGTGCCGCCCGGTGAACGGCCCGAGATCGACTTTCGTCGCGCCAGCACCGGATACTTTCAAACGATGGGTATACCGTTGCTTTCAGGGAGGCTCGTGACCGAACAGGACGTCGCCAACAACACGAGTTCGGTTCTGATCAACGAAGCGATGGCGAAGCGTTTCTTCTCCGGCGAAGATCCGGTGGGTAAACGAATCAGCACCGCAAACTCCACCGGCCAGCAGACGCAGTGGCAAACGATCCTCGGCGTCGTGGGCAGTGTTCGTCATCTCGGTCTCGACGTCGAACCACGCCCCGAGATCTACTACCACACAAACACCTCGCCGCCGTTTGGTCCGGTCGTCGTGATTCGCACCACGGGCGATCCACAACGACTGATCTCGATCGCGCGCGCGAAAGTCAGAGAACTCGATCGCGACGTGCCGATCTCAAATGTCAACACGATGGAACAGCTCGTGGCGCAGTCAGTTGCGCAACGGCGTTTCGGCATGTTTCTCGTCGGCATCTTCGCCGCGCTGGCGTTGGTGCTCGCGGTCGTCGGTATTTACGGCGTCGTGAGTTATTCGGTGGCACAACGCACAAACGAGATCGGTGTGCGCATGGCGCTCGGCGCTTCCGCGTCGGACGTGTTGCGAATGGTTTTGAAGAACGGAATGACTCTCGCGCTGATCGGCGTGGGCATCGGACTCGGCGCCGCGTTCGCGGTAACGCGCCTCATGACCGCGATGCTTTTCGATGTGAAACCGACTGACGTCGCCACGTTTGCAATCGTCTCCGTTGGACTGATTCTTGTGGCTTTGTTAGCTTGTTACGTGCCCGCGCGCAGAGCGATGAAAGTCGACCCGCTGGTGGCGCTGAGATATGAATAACACCACAGAAACCCGGAACACTCCAGACTCATGCCTCGCATTCTGATCGCCGACGACCAAGCCGATGTTCTTGCCGCGTTGAGCCTGCTGCTGAAAGGCGAACGCTTTCAGATCGAAAGCGCGTCATCGCCCGCGGGTGTGCTGCGCGCGATCGACATGCAGGAGTTTGACGTCGTGCTGATCGATCTCAACTACGCGCGCGACACGACCTCCGGCAGCGAAGGTCTCGACTTGTTGAGCAAGCTTCGTGCGGTTGATCCGTCGCTGCCCGTGGTCGTGATGACCGCGTGGGGCAGTGTAGATCTCGCTGTCGAAGCGATGCGCCGCGGCGCGCGCGACTTTATTCAAAAGCCGTGGGACAACGCACGTTTGCTGGCGGTTTTGCGAACGCAAGTCGAGCTTGCTGAAGCGCTGCGGCGTGGCCGAAAACTCGAAGCGGAAAACATCGCGTTGCGCGACACTGTCGCGGAAGGCGAGCTGCCGCAAATCGTGGCCGAGTCGCCCGCGATGAAAAACATTCTCAGGCTCGTTGAGCGCATCGGGCCGGCGGATGCGAACGTGCTCATCACGGGCGAGAACGGCACCGGCAAAGAAGTGATCACGCGCGTGTTGCACTCGATCTCGTCGCGCCGTTCGAAACCGCTCATTTCGTTGAACGCGGGCGCGTTGGCTGAGGGTGTTTTTGAAAGCGAACTGTTTGGTCACGTGCGGGGTGCGTTCACGGATGCGAAGAGCGATCGCGTGGGACGTTTTGAACTCGCCGATGGCGGCACGCTGTTTCTCGACGAGATCGGAAACGTGCCGCTGAACCTGCAAGCGAAGTTGCTGCGTGTGATCGAGACTGGTGAGTTTGAACGCGTTGGTTCGTCGAAGACGCAGAAGGTCAATGTACGTTTGTTGTCCGCGACGAATGCTGATTTGCACGCGGAAGTTGGGCAGGGGAAGTTTCGTCAGGATCTGTTGTTTCGACTGAACACGGTCGAGATTCGTTTGCCGCCTTTGCGCGATCGGCTCGAAGACATTCCCGTGCTAGCGGAACACTTTCTGAAGATTCACCGCGGGCGTTATCGACGTCCTATCCTGGGCTTCACGCCCGAGGCGCTCGACGCGTTGCGGCATCACTTGTGGCCGGGGAACGTGCGCGAGTTGGACCACGTGATCGAGCGAGCGGTGCTGATGAGCAGCGGCAACATGGTGACTGCGTTTGATCTGGCGCTGGAAGCGACGCCCGATGCGCGTATGTCGGCGCGATTGGAAGAGATGAGTCTTGAAGACGCCGAGCGTTTATTGATTAAGAAAGCACTCGCGCGTTTTGAAGGAAATGCGAACCGCGCAGCCGAGGCGCTGGGCCTGAGCCGCAGCGCGCTGTACCGGCGTTTGCAGAAATATGGTCTCGGCTCTTAGGCCACAAAAAGGCACAAGAGCATGCCTTTGTGCCTCTTTGTGGCTATCATTAAGCCGTGAGTAAGCCTGAAAAGCCCACAACATTTTCCTCACTGGATACGACGCTCGGGCAACGCGGTAAACTGAAGTTCGAAGGGCGCGTCACGCTCCTGTCGCTCGCCGCTGGTTTTCCCGCCGTCGCGCTGTGTGCGTTCCTGCTCTGGTACGACGGCTACTCCGCTCAGGTGCAGTGGACCATCGACCTGCTGCTCGTCCTGCTCTGGCTCGGCATTTCGTTCAATCTCAAGCAGCGCATCGTCCGACCGCTGCAAACTCTTTCAAACATCCTCGCCGCGATTCGCGAAGGCGACTACTCGATTCGCGGGCGGCGTGCGCTTTCCGGCGACGCGCTCGGCGAGGTGATGCTCGAAGTTAACGATCTCGGCCAGACGTTGCGCGAGCAACGGCTCGGCGCGATGGAAGCGACCGCGCTGTTGCGTACGGTGATGGCGGAGATCGACGTTGCTGTGTTCGCGTTTGACGGCGAGCAGCGTCTGCAACTCGTGAATCGCTCGGGTGAGAAGTTGCTGGCCCAACCTTCGGCGCGTCTGTTGGGTCGCACGAGTACGGAGCTCGGTTTGTCAGAGTGTTTGAACTGGCCCGTGGGCGCTGGACCAAGGACGATGCAGATGGTTTTTCCCGGCGGTGTGGGACGTTGGGACGTACGTCGCAGCACGTTTCGAGAAGGTGGACAGCAGCATCAGTTGCTGGTGCTTACCGACTTGAGTCAGACGTTGCGCGAAGAAGAACGCACTGCGTGGCAGCGGCTGTTGCGTGTGTTGGGCCATGAGTTGAACAACTCGCTGGCGCCGATCAAATCGGTGGCTGGGAGTCTCGCGGATTTGATGCGGCGCGATCCGGAACCGGCGGACTGGCGCGAAGACATGCATCACGGGTTGGCAGTGATCTCATCGCGTGCTGATTCACTGGCGCGATTTGTCGAGTCGTACTCGAAGCTTGCGCGATTGCCGGCGCCACGGCTCGAGCCGTTGAAGATCGGGACGCTGGTTTCGCGTGTGGCGAGTCTGGAGACGCGCTTGCACGTGGATGTTGTGTCGGGACCGGAAGTGATGGTGCGCGGCGACGACGTGCAGTTGGAGCAGTTGCTGATCAATCTCGTGCGGAATGCGGTTGATGCGTCGATGGAGACGCGCGGGCGTGTTGAGGTTGGTTGGCAGCAGAACAATGGGAACGTCGAGGTGTGGATTCGTGATGAAGGGCCGGGGCTGGCGAGTACGGCGAATCTGTTTGTGCCGTTCTTTACGACGAAGGCTGAGGGATCGGGGATTGGGTTGGTGTTGTCGCGACAGATTGCGGAAGCGCACGGCGGGACGTTGACGCTGGAGAACCGGCGGCAGTTTCGTGGGTGTGAGGCGCGGCTAAGATTGCCGTTGTGAGCCAC
This sequence comes from Pyrinomonadaceae bacterium, assembly GCA_035276425.1. GTDB lineage: Bacteria > Acidobacteriota > Blastocatellia > Pyrinomonadales > Pyrinomonadaceae > PSRF01. The sequence goes on along the minus strand of DATELP010000092.1, from coordinate 12,125 downwards.
AAAAAGGCACAAAAAGCACAAGAGGCACAAGACAGCCAAAGGAAGGAAGCTACTCACCTTTCTTATCTCTCTTGTGCCTCTTGTGCTTTTTGTGCCTTTTTGTGGCTAAGACTTTCGAGACGAGAAGCGATAGATCGTTGTAGAGCGATAGGTCGTGCCTTTGCGCAATGTGGTTGTTGGGAAGTTAGGTCTGTTTGGCGAGTCGGGGTAGTGCTGTGTCTCGAGACAGAAGCCGGAGCGGCGCGGATAGGGTTTGCCTGATTTGCCCGGACGTGAGCCGTCGAGAAAATTGCCGGTGTAAAACTGCACGCCGGGTTCGGTTGTCCACACTTCCATCACCCGTCCACTGGTCGATTCGTAGACTGAGGCTGCCTGCCTAAGAACACCGTTGCGTCCATTAATTACCCACGTGTGATCGTAACCGTTCCCAAACTTGAGTTGCTCGTCATCCTGGTTGATTCGTTCACCGATTGTGTGCGCTGAGAGAAAGTCGAACGGAGTGCCCGCGACGCTTTTCAGTGCGCCAGTCGGAATCGAACCGGCATCTGTCGGCACAAAGCGACTGGCTTTGAGCACGACGCGATGATCGAGAATGTCGCCGTTGCCTTCGCCCGCGAGATTGAAATACGAGTGATGAGTCAGGTTGATAACGGTGTCTTTGTCGGTTGAGGCCGTGTAATTGATCTTGAGTTCGTTAGTGTTCGTCAGTGTGTAGACGATTGTGACGCGCAGGTTGCCGGGATAGCCCTCCTCACCATCTTTGCTGACATAGCTCAAAAGCAGTGCCGGGCCGGCGGCGCTGTTTCGTTGTTGAGCGCCCCATATGACTTTATCGAAACCCACGAGGCCGCCGTGCAGATGATTCTCGCCGTTGTTGACGGCGAGTTTGTATTCGACGCCGTTCAGCGTGAAACGTCCCTTCGCGATGCGATTGCCGTAGCGTCCGATGATCGCGCCGAAGTAGGGAAACGGCGGGTTCATGTAATCGTCGAGAGTATTGTAGCCAAGCACCACGTCGGTGAACTTCTGATCGCGATCGGGCGCGGTGAGCGAAACGACGATGCCGCCGTAGTTGGTGATTCGCGCTTCCATGCCGTTACGGTTCCGCAGCGTGTAAATCTGTACGTTGTGGCCGTCGGCGGTTTTGCCGAAGCTGGCGCTGGTGATCGCAGGTTGTGCAACCGCGATCGCCAGCGGAGAAAGGATAAAAAGAAAGACGGATAGAAGTCTTGGATTCAGTTTCATGATTTAGCCTCACGCGCGCTGAGTTCGCGCATCAACGCCACCTGCCGCCGGTTTCTGCGTTCGGTAAAGATCTGATCTGCCATCACACCGAGCAGGATCACCGCGCCCATCACTGCGAAGTCGAGCGAACTCGGAATGCCGAGCAGGTTGACCAGGTTCCTTAACACCTGTAGCAACGCGGTTCCGATCAAAACCCCGACGATCGAGCCCTCGCCACCGCGTAACGAGCAACCACCGAGCACCGCCGCCGCGATTCCGTAGAGTTCGTAAGCATTGCCGTGATTTGCCGGCGAAACTGAGTTTGTGTAGAACGCGAACATGATTCCCGAGATCGCGGTGAGTGCACCGGAGATGACGTACGTAAAAGTGATGATGCGATTCGTGTCGATGCCTGCGTAACGCGCTGCTTCGGAGTTGCGTCCGGTCGCGAAGAGATAACGCCCGTAGACCGAACGGTGCAATACAAGCCATGCGATTGCGGCGATGATTAGCAGCAACAGAAACGGCATGGGAATGCCGAACGGATTTCCGTTAGCGAGAAACCGCAGCGAGTCGAAACCGACCGCGCCAAAGCCTTTTGTTTCGTCGTTTGTGATGAAACGTGCGAGACCGCGGTAGAACAGCAGGCCGCACAGCGTCACGATGAACGGCTGCATATTCAGACGCGTGATCAGCAGACCGTGGCCCAAGCCCAACGCCATCGCGAACACGACGCTGGCGATCACGGTGAGCACCATGCCGTAGTGATACTCAGTCAGCATCATCGACATCAGCACGCCGAGCAGCGCCATCATCGAACCGACCGAGAGCTCGATCCCGCCCGTGATGATGACCAGCCCGAGGCCGATGCTGAAGATCCCAAACATGCCAATCTGCCGCGCGAGGTTTTGCAGGTTGTTGGCGAGCAGGAAGTTCGGGTTGACGATGGAAACGATGACGCAGAGAACGATTAGCAGAATGAAAATGCCGAGCTCTTTTTTCATAAGGGTTTACCTTTTGCCACAAAGAGGCACAAAAGAGCTTTGTGCTTTTTTTGTGGCTATCCTTCGGTGCCGGTCGCCAGGCGCATGACCGCTTCTTCGCTGAACTGCGGGCGGTTGAGTATTCCGGTTAGCCGCCCTTCGTGCATTACGGCGATGCGATCGCTGAGTCCGAGCACCTCTTCCATCTCACTGCTGATGACGATCACTGACACACCTTTGGCGGCCAGGTTGCGAATGAGTTCGTAGATCTCTGCTTTGGCGCCGACGTCGATACCGCGCGTTGGTTCGTCGAAGATCAAGACGCGTGGCTTGAAGGTCAACCATTTCGCGAGGACGACCTTTTGTTGATTGCCGCCGCTCAGATTCGCGGCGCGCATTTCCGGCGACGGGGTCTTGATGTTGATTGCTTTGCACGCCTCGGCAGCCGCTTTCGATTCTTTTGCGAAGTTGATGATCTTTCCTGACGAGTAACTGTCGAGGTTCGGCAACGTGATGTTCTCGCGTACGTTGAAGTCGACGATCAGACCGCTCAAACGTCGATCTTCGGGCACGAGATAGATACCGTGACTGATCGCGTCCTGCGGTTCGTCGATGCGCAAAGTTTTGCCGTCGAGTGAGACTTCGGTTTCGAGTGCTTCTTCAACGCCGAAGATCGCGCGCGCGACTTCAGAACGTCCCGCGCCGACAAGACCCGCGAACCCGAGCACTTCACCCGGCGCGACGTTGAACGCGATCGTTTGGTTTGGATAGCGCAACGTGCGCAAACGTCGCACTACAAAACCGTCGCCACCGGCCTTCGACCCATTTCCAGCCGCACCTTTGAAGAAGTCTTTCAGATCGCGGCCGACCATCATTCGGACCATGCGTTCGTGTGAGATCTCGCTGCGCTGAAGTTCGCCCGCGTTCTTCCCGTCACGCAGGACCACGGCGCGATCCGCGATCTCTTCGACTTCGTGCATGCGGTGAGAGATGTAGATGATGCTGACATTCTGCGACTTGAGATCTTTGCAGAGTTCGAGCAAACGGCGCGTTTCGCTCAAGGTCAAACTCGACGTGGGCTCGTCCATGATGATGATGCGCGCGCCCGCGCCGAGCGCCCGCGCGATCTCGACGAGTTGTTGTTGCGCGATCGAGAGTTGGGCCAGCGGTGTGCGGCTGGAAAGATCAAGACCGAGTTTGTGCAGAAGCGCATCTGCGTCGCGATAGATGCGCTTGCGATCGATCAGTTTGAGAAAACCGGCCGTGGTGGGTTCGCGATGGAGAAAGATGTTGGCGGCGATGTCGAGATTATCGAGGACGCTTAGTTCCTGATGAATAAACTCGATGCCGAGTGCGCTCGCTTCGCGTGGCGAACGTATCTCGGCAGCCTGACCGTCGATCTTCACCGTGCCGGCGTCGCGTGCGATGGCGCCGCCGAGGATCTTCATCAACGTCGACTTGCCGGCGCCGTTCTCGCCAATCAACGCGACGATCTCACCGGCGCCGACGCTCAGGCTGACATTATCAAGCGCGACGACACCGGGGAATCGCTTGCTGACTCCCTCCATCTCCAATATGGACGTGTGTTCTGTCACAGTTTTTCGCCACGGAGTCTGTGGCCTTTTTTAGCTGCGTCCGCGGAGCTGGTTTATCTTTTTCTGGAACGCGTCGACGTCTGCTTTCTTCACCGCGATTGTCGGCACAAAGATCTGTTTGCTCGCGGGAACGACAGACTTGTCGCCATTCAAATACTTCGCCATCAACTCCATCGAGCGATAACCGAATTCAAACGGCTGTTGCACCACGGTCGCGAAGATCTCGCCGGCTTTAATGCCTTCGAGCGTCGGATCTTCCTCGTCAAACGCGATGATCTTCACCTTGTCGATTTTGTTCGCTTCCTTGACGGCGCCGAGAATCGCAGGGCCGTTGTAGGACCACAGACCAACCATACCCACGACATCGGGAAAATTTACGAGCGTGTCGGCGGCGTTTGACTTCGCGCGCACGCGATCGGTGTTGTCGGTGCGCACGTCGAGAATCTGCACGTTCGAACCGGCGAGCGCTTCCTTCAAACCCTGGTAACGTTGCTGCGCGTTAGCCGCGTCCAGCACGCCGACGAAGACCATGATCTTACCGCCCTGCGGCAACGCTTCTTTCACCAGTTCGCCCGCTTGTCGACCGGCCGCGACGTTATCAGTCCCGATGTAACACACGCGATTGCTCTGTGGCGCGTCGCTGTCTTGCGTCACAACGAGCGCCTGGCTCGCCGCGCGATTGAGCATCTGTGTCTGGTTCACCGGATCGACCGGACTGATTGCGATACCGTGAATACCTTTCGACAGCAGATCGTCGATCACGCGTTGCTGTTCGGCGGCAGTGCCGTCGGCGGGAATCCGGAACTCGACTTCAATGCCCGGAACGTCCTGCGCGGCTTTCTCGGTTCCTTTGCGCGCGATGGTCCAGAAATCGGACGCGTTGTTGGTGACGAAGGCGAGCTTGTGTTTGCCGCCTGAAGCGCCGCCCGGCGCACTGCTGTTGGTGCCGCTTGGTTGGCAACTGGTCAGCAGCAAAGTGAACACGCTTAGACAGACGATCGATCTAATGAAGGTTACTGGTCGCATGTGGTCCCTCGTTTGTGATTTGTCGCAAAACCGTTTTGAGTTCAGCCTTTAGGCTGCTCTTTGACCGGCAAGCTAAAGCTTGAACTCAAAACGCAGGTTCTAACTATAAACTGAAACGTAACGCCGGGTAGAGTGCTACATACCGTCGATATTGTCGATGAAAAATTTCCTGCGCCTCGCGATCGGGTTGCACGCGGGTGCTAGTTTGGATCACGGCGTCGCAAGCGGCATCGACGTCGGTCCACGCTCCGGCCGCGACACCTGCGAGCAGGGCGACGCCGTAAGCAGCGCCTTCTTCCGCCGCCATTGTCTCGACTTCATGTCCGTAAACATCCGCCTGGATCTGCCGCCACAACTCGGAACGCGCACCGCCGCCGCCGAGACGAATCGTCTCGCAGGGTACGTTCAACTCTTTGAGAATCTCAAATGAATCCTTGAGACTGAAAGCCACGCCTTCGAGTATCGCACGCACCACGTGGGCGCGCGTGTGACTCGCAGTCAGACCGACGAGCGCCGCGCGCGCGTACGGATCGAGATGCGGCGTTCGTTCGCCCATCAGGTATGGTGCCCAGAGTAAGCCGTCCGCGCCGGGCGGAACTCGCGCCGCCTCGGCAGTTAAATCGTCATATGGATCGCCGCCAGAGTTGCCAGATTTTACGCCGAATTGATCGCGGAACCAACGCAAACTTAAACCTGCTCCCTGCGTGACGCCCATCACGTGCCAGCGTCCGGGAATGGCGTGACAAAACGTGTGAACACGTCCTTTTGGGTCAAGCGCGGGTGTGTTGGTGGCGGCGAAGACAACGCCTGACGTTCCGATGGTTGCGCTGATCATTCCGGGCCGCACAATGCCGAGTCCGACAGCGCCCGCGGCCTGATCACCCGCGCCGGCGATTACCGGCGTGCCTGCGCGTAATCCGATTTCTTCCGCGGCCTTCGTGGAGATCGAACCGGTGATTTCCTGCGATTCATAAACACGCGGCAGGATGTTCGCGGAGATCTCTGCTGTGTCGAGCATTTCGTCAGACCAGCGACGAGCCGAGACGTTTAGCAACAACGTGCCGGAAGCGTCAGCGACGTCTGTCGCTTTATCACCCGTCAGCCGGAACCGAACGTAATCTTTCGGGAGTAGCACTGAACTTACGCGCTGCCACGTCTCGGGTTCGTGGTCGCGCACCCACAAGAGTTTCGGCAATGTGAAGCCGGTTAGGGCGGGATTGCAGGTCAACTCAATCAGGCGACGGTCGCCGACCTTCGAGGTCAGGTTCTCACATTGCTCACTGCTGCGCTGATCGCACCAGATGATCGCAGGCCGTAGCACTTCGTCCGCGGCGTCAAGCAACACCGCGCCGTGCATCTGGCCTGACAGACCGACAGCTTTAATGTCCTCAGCGGGAATGGCGGCTTGTGTGATCGCAGATCGGATCGCGGCGGCGGAGGCACGCCACCAGTCGCGCGGGTCCTGTTCGGCCCACCCGGTTTGTATTGAAACGAAAGGTTTGTGTTCGACAGTGGCGGAAGCGACGATCTTACCTGCCGTGTCGATCAGCACGGCGCGCGAGCCACCGGTGCCCACATCTATCCCGATCAGGTGCATCGATTTGTGGGCACTTTCTTAACACAGATTTACTTCGAGATCACGCCGCAGGCGATACGATCGCCGGAGTTGCCGGACGGATCTGTCATTTGGTCGTCCGCTTTGGCGTGGATCACGAGTGACGTGCCGCCGTTCGTATAGAGCGAATGACCGTCGGAACCGAGGTTTACGCGCGTATCGGTAACCGTCATGTTGGCTGTGCCGTTTTGTTTGACGGTAAAATTGTTCATGTCGCCGGCGTGTGGTCCTTGCGGGTTCTTCAAGCCGTGCATTTTTGAATCGGGATTGAAGTGAGACCCGGCGGTTGTGAAAGCAGGTCCTTCACACTTCGCCATCTGATGAAAGTGGATTGCATGCTCTCCGGGCGGCAGATTTTTAAGATCGAGTTTGATCCTGACACCACCTTTTTTGTTGATTTGCGTCAACGTCGCTGTGCCAATACTTTCGCCCTGACCGTTCTTCAGTTCAACAGTCACACCGGTCTGTTGCGCAGTTGCGTAAGTCAAAAAAGAAGCTGCCATTACGACAGCCGTTAACCACAAAATGAATTGCTTTCTCATTAAGTCTCTCCTTATTTATCTCTGCTCGGGTTTCAGTTGCTTCACTCCAGCGCGGCTCGCTTTGCCTTCGTAGTTGCGGAGCGCCAGCAACGCAATCAGTGCCGAAATAATTAGAAACCACAACAGCGGACGAATGCCGCCAAACAGGCGCCGGCCCCAACCGCCTGACGAGTTCGCGGAAGCAACGGCGCTTTCACGAGCCATCGTAGGCCCTTCCATCAGAATTTTCGAGTGTTCGAGGATGCTTTTCAAACCGTCGATCGCTTTTTTCTGAACCATGCCGCGTTTCAACTTGCCCAACGGTCCGTCAAGACCGTCAGCACGCGAGCGATTCTCGTAGACGAGATAAGACGTTGGACCAGCAACCGTTACAAACCCTGTCAACGCCAGCGATGAATTGAAATAATGATTGGCGTAAATTTGTTTCGAGACCGAAAGGATCTGCGGTCCAAACTCGCGGTCGCCTTTGTAGATCGTAACGTGGTTGATGGCGATGACGGGTTTCAGTCCAAACTTGATCTTGGACCAGACGAGTAGTTCCTCGAGCGGCTGCATTTCCGAAGCCGCGCGTGGCAAGACCTCGCTGAGATAACCGGCGGAGTGCGTGAGCGCCTGGTGTTCGTCGATCAGTCGCACCTGGTCCTGTTTGTCGTTGTATTCGATGAGTGCTGCGTCGCCGCGCGTGCGATAGTCTTTCACATACTCGACGAGCATCGTTTTGAAAAGCTTCGTGGCCTGCTGTGCGTAGTCCGGCGCTTGCCAGTCGACCTCGCGCGCGAAGCGTTGAATCATCGCGGCGGAAAGCTTCAACTCGCAGGCTCCGACAACGCATGCTTTCAAGTCCTCGAGGTCTTCGGCTTCGAGCGTGAGACTTTCGAGATCCGCGAGCGTGGGCGCCGCGGCGAAGGTTCCGATCTCCATTACCGCGGCGTTGTTCTTGCGCGTCAGACCGTCGCGGTAAGAGCGCAAAAATTCGTCGGCGTTCGCTCGCAGTGTGACGAGGCCCGAAACCGCGACTTCACGCTTGTCCTGCGCGGGCACGGACCGGACGACAGGTTCGCCACGTTGCAGCGCGGCGAAGTCAGTTTCCTCGAAAGCGGCTTTTTCGTGGAGTAATCTTTGAAGTTCGGTCAGCGACGTTTGTGCTGCGGCGGGACTCGCGGCGGCGCAGATCAGCGCGTAAGCTACAACGAGTACCGGAAGATGGCGGACCCGAGTTAACATAGTGAACTCTTTTGCTACGTTTTAGGGGACTAAAACAGCTCTTGGCATCGCCTGTGCCAAAGCGAGACGCGGTGGGGGATTGATCGCGTGACTCCTGTTTTAGACTAAATCCCAAATTGAAAAGTTGTTTCAGAAATTCAGTTAACTTTCGCGTACTCCCGCGCGTCAAAGAAATTCAGGGAGGCAATCGAATGCCAGCCATTTTTCGCCATAAAATTATTCGACCGATAGCTTTGTTTGTGATTCTGATGCTCGTTTTGCCGGTGATTGTCCTGGCGCAGAGCCCGGCACCGCCGTCACAACCGGCATCCGGGCCGGGCGGAAAACAGTACGAGCACACGAGCGTGACGAAGAATCGCTACGGCAAGGGCGGACAGGAGTACTGGATTTTCGAACCTGACGCGCCCAAGCCCGCAACGGCGCCGGTGGTTGTGTTTCTGCACGGCTGGGGCGGGATGAATCCGATGTATTACGGCGCGTGGATCGACCATCTCGTGAAACGCGGCAACATCGTGATCTATCCGCGTTATCAGGCGAATTTGTTGACGTCGATTCAGGAGTTCACGCCAAACACGCTGACTGCCGTCAAGGGTGCGATCGAGCGTTTGCAAACCGAACCTGGACATATCAAGCCGGACCTGAATAAGTTTGCGACTGTGGGCCATTCGATGGGTGCCTTGTTGGCGGCAAATGTGGCGGCGTTGGCTAGTGAATCGAGTTTGCCGCGCGTGCAGGCGGTGATGTCGGTGGAACCCGGCATCACGGAAGCGCCGATCAGCTTCCCGTTGGCCGACTTGAAGAAACTTCCAGCCGAGACTTTGTTACTGGCCGTTGCGGGCGATCAGGACACGCTGGTGCGCGACTTTGATGCGAAACGAATCTACAAAGAGTCGACGCGTGTGCCTGCGAGTAATAAAGATTACGTCACGATGGTTTCCGATACGCGCGGCACGCCGGAATTGCAGGCGAGTCACCGTGCGCCGACGGCTTATAACAACGACTACGACAGTGGCGAGGGAATCGGAGGTGGACCAGCGGAGACGTCCGATCGTGCGGGCGGGTTGCCGACGCGCCGGGTTGACGGGCCGCAGGTACGGGGACGCGATCGGATCGAAACGATGATGGTCAACGCGCTGGATTTCTACGGCACGTGGAAGTTGTTTGACGGTTTGTGCGATGCGGCGTTCTACGGAAAGAACCGTGAGTATGCGCTCGGGAACACGCCGCAACAGCGGTTCATGGGTGTATGGAGTGACGGCGTGCCGGTGAAAGAGTTGAAAATCACCGACAATCCGTGACGCAATCGTGTCAATTCGTTCTTATAGAAGCCCCATGTCAAAACGTACACTTGGGGCTTTTATGTTGGTCCTGGCTTGCGCTGTGTCTACTGTTAGCCAGGAAACCACGTCGACGACGCAACAAACTACAACCACAACATCGCAACAGTCGACAACGCAGACGACGCAGTCCACAACGACGCAGGACTACGTCTTTCCCAGCCACGATGAGCGGTTCAAACGTTATCTGAAGAGCACGATTGGTCCATTCAGTCTGGTCCGTACCGGAGTATCGGCGGGTCTCAATCAATGGAACGATTCACCGGAAGAGTGGGGCCAGGGGATGAAGGGTTACGGTAAGCGTTATGCTTCCGGCTTCGGAAGGAATGCGATTCAGCAAACGGTCACGTATGGTTTGGATGAAGCGTTTCACCTCGACACCGGTTTTGAACGCAGCAAGCGCGATGGGTTTGGTGCGCGTTTGAAAGACGCGTTGTTGCAGAACGTGACCTCGCGTACGCGGAGTGGCAAGCGAGTCATTTCAGCGCCGCGGTTTGTTGGCGTCTACACCGGCGCAATCATCGCGCACGAAACGTGGTACCCCGAGCGTTACAGTTACAAAGACGGCCTGCGCAGCGGCTCAATGACCCTCCTCACCGGCTTCGGCATCAACCTCTTCCGCGAATTCGTCGTTAATTGGTAGCCACAGATAAACACGGATGACACGGACAATCCCTAAAAAGGATAAATCCGTGTTCATCCGTGAAATCAGTGGCCTATCTTGCCGTTACGTTTCTCGTGGCTACGCCGCCGAGGCTGCTGCGGACGGTGATGTTTTGGGGGTTGGTGGACACGCTGAATTCGCCTCGATATTGCCCCCCGCCGCTGTTGGATAACGTTCCGATTAATTGACCCGTTGCGGTAACGAAGACCTGCAATGTCGCAGTGCTGCGGTTGCTTGTGGCTTCCACTCGCAGACTGCGTTTACCGCTGTCGTACTCCGCACGCGTGATGCTGACTGTGTCGGTTGATGGCGGCGTCGTCGCCGCGGGATTGATCGTGAGCGTCGCACTGCGTGTAGCACCGTTTAGTGTCGCGCTGATCGTTGCTGTTGCGGTTGCTGTGACCGAAGTAGTTCCGATCGTGAACGTTCCCGAAGATGCGCCCGCGAAGATCGTGATGCTTGCCGGAACAGTTGCTCGCGTGCTGTTGCTCGCGAGATTGATGACTGTCGGCGCCGTTGCAGCCGCGCTCAACGTGACCGTTCCCTGAACTGAGTTGCCGCCGACAACCGAACTCGGATTTAACGTCAACGCTGAGACGGTCAACGCCGGAGTCGGTGTTGGCGTCGGGACCGGCGTCGGGGTTGGAGTTGGCGTAGGTGTCGGAGTTGGTTGAGTCGCTGGAATAACTGTGACATTGATCTCGCGCCTGCCGAGCTGAGTATTCGAAACACGCACTGTCACGCTGCGCGACGATGTCACGCTCCTCGCGGTCGCGTTGAAACTCACGCTCGACGTTCCCGCCGCCATGACTACACTCGAAGGCACTGACAGCACTGTCGAATTACTGCTAGATAACGTGAACGTAAATCCGCCTGACGGCGCTACAGCGCCCGCGACAAGACTGATCGTGATCGCACTCGTTTTTCCGCTCTCTACCGTCGACGGATTCGCGATCACACTGCCGTACGCAGGTTGCACAACGACATTCCCGGTCGTGTTAACCAGCATTGCCAAAGCCGGACGCGCGCCGGTAACCGGCAACGCGATGTCGGCACGGCCGTCGCGATTGAAATCACCGGTCACAAGCGTGCCGCCGCCGATGCTCGACTGCGGCGCCGGTACGAAATAACGCGTGGACGCGCGAAACGTGCCGTCGCCGTTGCCATTGCGAATCTCCATCAGCCCTGAATTGCCATTGGCTAAAGAGAGCGCCAGATCGAGTAGCCCGTCGCGGTTAAAATCCGCGACGACTTGATACTGCGGTACCAGCAAACCCGGCTCGGTCAGGATCGTTGGCGGCGCAAACGTACCGTCGCCACGTCCGAGCAACACCGCCGTGCGGCTTCCGTTCAGCGGAATCGCCACGATCAGGTCTTCGATCGAATCGCGATTCAGATCCGCGATGTCGATGTCAGTGCCGTCGACTGCGAGTGTGTCGCGAGTTAACGTGATGGTCGGTTGCTGAAGGAAAGTGCCGTTGCCGACGCCGAGCAGTGTGTAAAGTTGCGAACTATCGCCGGCAATGCCGAGATCCTTGATGCCGTCGCGGTTGAAGTCGCCGACCGCGATTCGCGACATGCCCGTGCCAACCGCAATGTTAATAGGCCGTTGAAATGTGCCGTCGCCAAAGCCGAGCATCACGGTGATATCGCGCGAAATGAAGCACGGCGCGACAAAACAACTGATCGCGTGCGCTACGACGATGTCCAGTCGTCCATCGTTATCGAGATCGGTGGCGACGATCGCGGGCGAATCCGCGCCTGAACTATTGGCGATGTTTACGGGCGCGCCGAAAGTCCCGTCGCCGTTACCTCTCAGGAACGAAACACTGATGTTCGGATCGGCGAGTGAAACCACGAGGTCCACTCGGCCATCGCCGTTGAAATCACCGGCCGCAACGTCCTGCGCCTGACT
>DATELP010000091.1:0-3351 GCA_035276425.1 Pyrinomonadaceae bacterium | reverse complement strand
GCTTTGAAGCCGTGAATCAACGCAGCAGGTCCAGTGCCCGTTTCCCACGCGAGCGCGCCGCGATTCCAGCCCTGTTCATGGTTTGAATAGTCTTCCGGGTTCGGCACGCTGATCCAGCCCACGAGTGTCGGCTCAATTCGTTCACGCGCGCGATCCGAGAGATACAGGTAACCGACGCCTTCGGGACTCAGCAACCATTTGTGACCAGCGCCGGCCGCGACGTCTACGAGCTCCGCGCCAACGTCGATCGGTATCACACCGAGCGACTGGATTACGTCCACTACAAACAATGCATCGCGCGCGCGCGCGCGGCGTCCGAGCCGTTCGAGGTCGCTGCGGAATCCCGACGCAAACTGGACGTGACTGATCGCAATTATTCTGGTGTTCCGATCCACCAGGGCTTCCAGCTCTTGTAAGTCGATCCTCCCATCGTGTTCTTCACACATGCGAACTTCCACGCCGAACGCGTTACGCAGCCGTAGCCACGGGTAAATATTCGACGGAAACTCGCGCCTGAACGTGACGATGTTGTCGCCCGGCTTCCACGCCAAGCCGTTAGCGACCGTGGAGAGCGCGTCGGAAGTGTTTCGCATGAATGCGACCTGCTCCGGCCGCGCGCCCAGCAATCCGGCCAGCAGTGCGCGCGCACGCTCCTTCACTTCCAGCCAGCTAAGAAAATTCAGCGAGCCATTTTCGTGAACGTCTCTGAGTTGGGCTTCGACTGCCTGGATGGTTGTCGTAGGCGGCGGTGAGACCGCGGCGTGATTCAAGTAGGCCGCGCGCTGCGTGATTGGAAACAGCGTGCGTAATTCCGGCGTCATCGCATCAATTTCCCGGTTTCTTCAATTCAAACTTGGCGCTGATCTCTCCGACGAGGTCACCCGGCCGATTGAGCACCGGGAAGTAAGCGTACTTCGCCACTGCTTCCAGCGACTCGTCTTTCAAAACGCGGAGCTGTCGCAGCGTTTCAACAACCACCACCGGCCGCGCACGACGGTCGTCGCCATCCTCGATTTTCAACGCCACGCCCAAACCTCGCGGCCACTCTTCACACGGTTTGATACCCGCGGTGTAAACACCTTCCGCCCCGACTTTCGAAATCAAACGTCCGGGCGCTGCGCGCATGATCTCGGTGTCGAGTCTGTCGGAAGTGCCACCGATCAATTCCGGATAGGTACTCATCACGCGCACGATTCGTTCGCACGCGCGGCGCGTGGCTTCATCAAAACTCGTCGGCGGTGACACCAGCCGAGCATACGCGAGCCCCATTGCCTTCACTGTCATTCCAAACACTGGAACCGCGCAGCCGTCAACCGCAACCGCGAGATCTTCGACCGGCACATCCGTAAACTGCGCAATCGCCTTGCCGATCGCGAGTTGCACCGGATGTTCGGGTCGGTTGTAAGTATCGGTGGGCGCGCCTAGCTGAAGCGCAGCGGCCAACATGCCGGCGTGTTTGCCCGAACAGTTGTTGTGCAACACGTTTGGCGCTTCACCACGTTCACGAAGCACGCGCGCGGCCTCCACGCTGTACGGCTCGTGAACTCCGCACTTCAACGCTTCCGGCCCGAGCCCGATCTTCTCAAGCATCGACGCTGCAAGCTCAGTGTGTATCGGTTCGCCGTTGTGTGAAGCGCAAGCCAGCGCGACTTCCCGATCGCTGAAACCGAATCTCTCCGCGGCGCCGGAAAGCAGCAACGGCAGCGCTTGAAACGGTTTCGCTGATGAGCGTAAAAACGTGACCGTCGTCTGCGGCGCACCCAAATACGCGACTACATTGCCATCGGGCTCAATAGCGATCACATGACCGCGATGCCACGACTCGACGATACCGCCGCGGCGAACTTCTACCAGTTGTTCAGCAGACATTTTCGCGCGCATCTTAACACGCGAACAAAGCAATAGGTCCTATAGGACATATAGGACCTATTCAAGACTCTCAGGATCTAGAGCTTATCGGAGAGCGCGCTTTTTGCCGCCCAGGCTCAGCACTGTGAGCTTGACCAGGCGTTTGCCAAAGCGCATCGCTTCACGCGAGGTGGGCGTCCAGATGTCGATGCGACGACCGCGCACCATGCCACCAGTATCAGCAACGACATACTCACCACTGTAAGATCCAGCTTCGAGCCGCACGCGCGTTCCCAAAGGCAAGTGCCGGGGATCGGCCGCGATCAAACCTTTGGCTACCATCTGTCCGCTTGCGGTGCGTCCGCGCAGACTGTACGCGGTGGCGACGTAAGACGCCGGAGCTACAGCGTATTTCTCTTCGTTTGCAATGGCCTTGCCGACCTGTCCACCACTCGAAGGAACTTCGAGCGCAACTGGAGCGGCAGCTTCTGTAGCTGGTTTACTGGCTTGTTGTTGGGTTTGGGTAGTTTGAGACGGAAGAGTTTCCGCCGATGAAGTACGAGCGGTAAACAACAAAGAACTGCTCAGAAGTGCAGCACCAATCACGGCACTTCCGCTAAAGATTGAATAGACTTTCAAATTCGGGTCTCCTGTCCGAAGTAATTACCTGCCTTTCAGCGTCCTGCGCGAGTCCGTTCTTTCCTATGACTCGTCCCCTGGCTCTAGGAGTCTCTGTTGACGTCAGCCGAGGTTGGGGGCTTGCATCCTTGATGCGGTGCGCTGAAAGTACTTGCTTGTTCTTAGAAAAGAAAAACGAGCATTAAGCTCGTTATTCCGGGAATGACCCTAACACACGAGTTGGACCGAGTCCAGCAAACCCGTGTTAATTTCGTGAAAAATGTTACCGAAAGCACATTGTTTTTGCGTTGCAGACTTAAAGTGCGAGGAAGTTTTCGACGATCTTGCGGCCTTCGGGGTGCTCGTCGTCGAAGAGTTCGGGATGGAACTGAACGCCGTAAACACGCCGTCCTTTCTGCTGCATTGCCTGGATCGGGCAGGTCTCGTTAGAGGCAGTACGGCGAAAACCGTCCGGCAAATCCTTTACTTCATCGCAGTGTGAATGCCACACAGTAACGTTCGCCGGTAAACCTTTGAACAGTCCCTCGCCGGTGTTTTCGATCGGAAAGAAGCCACGCTCGCGTTTGGCGCCCTGGTAACCTTCGCCCGGTTCGAGCCGTTCCATCAGTCCCACTTCCGACCCGTACGCAAGGGCAATTTGCTGGTGACCGCCGCACACGCCGAGTATCGGCTGCGCCGCTTGCTTGATGACGTCAAACACGCCGGCCAGCGATTGCGGTGTGTACTTGTCCCACGGATGGCTCTGGCCGCTGAGAATGATGTGCGACGGCTTCAGGCTACGCACGCGTTCGAGCGAAACGCTGTGAAAGGGTTCGGTGAGGATTTCCACGCCGGGAATCAAACGACCGAGCACCGCGCGAATCT
>DATELP010000090.1:0-14329 GCA_035276425.1 Pyrinomonadaceae bacterium | reverse complement strand
CCTTGAACACGGGCACCGCGACTCGTGACGCGCTCGCCGAAACAGCCGGCGGCAAACCGACTTTTTCATAGATACTCTCGACCTGCGGCCAGTCGATCTCGAGCCCAACAATCTCGCGTGTGTGCCCGCGCTTCTGCTCTTCAATCAACGCCTGTTGGCCCACGAAACGATTCTTGTCGAGATTGACCAAACGCCCGAGTCCCATCTCGTACGGCGAGTATCGCTGTTCGTCAACCAGTGCTTTCTTGCTGCTGTTGAAATCGACCTCGATCAGCAACAGCCCGGCTTCAACACGCGAAACATCAAGTGCGAGCATTCCCGCGGCATGAATGTCGAATGCCTTACCGTGGTCCATCAGCGCATCCCAGACCTTCAGCGCCTGATCTGACGAAATCCAGATCTCGTAACCGAGGTCGCCCGTGTATCCGGTGCGCGAAATCTCGACCGGCACGCCCGCGATCGTGCCCTTCGTGACGCGGAAGTATTTCAGGTTTGCGATGTCGGCATCTTTAACGAGACTCACGAGCAGCCTGCCCGACGTCGGTCCTTGCAACGCGAGCGCCGATACCTCTTCTGAAATATCTTCAATCTGGACATCCATGCCCGCGGCGTTCTGCGTAAACCAGCGCAGACTCGGATCGGCCGCGGTCCAGCGATACGTGTTCTCTTCGAGCCGCGAAACAGTGCCGTCGTCGATGACTTTGCCGTGTTCGTCGCACCACGGCGTATAGACCACCTGGCCTACCGTGACCTTGCGCATGTCGCGCGTGATGATGCGATCGACGAGGCGCGTGGCGTCTTTTCCGGCCAGCCGGTATTTAAACAACGGCGAGATATCGATCAACGCCGACGCGTTGCGAATCGCGTTGTATTCGTGCTCGTGATGCGGTTCGTAAGAGCTGACCGCGTAATAACCGGACCACTCGCGATAGCTAAGACTTTCGCAGAGTTGGAATGTTCGTTCGTGAAAAGCGGTTCCAATAGGCATGCTTATTGTGTTGTTAGTCCCGGGTTTGTCAGGGCGAGCGATTATAAGTATGCTAGCGCGCTGGCAGCAAGGCACTCCTACATAAGATTTCACAAAAGCGAAGGCAATCCACAGATTACCTGGAAGGTAAACCTGTGGAATCTGTGGATGATTTGATGAATAACAAGTACGACGCCGTCGTGATTGGCGGCGGACATAACGGTCTGGTCAACGCGGCTTACCTGGCGCGCGCGGGGAAGAAAGTTCTCGTGCTCGAACGGCGGCACGTGCTCGGCGGCGCAGCCGTCACCGAAGAGGTCTTTCCCGGCTTTAAGTTCTCTGTTTGTTCTTACGTCGTCTCGCTGCTCCGGCCCGAGATCATTCGCGAACTCGACCTGCCGCGGCACGGTCTCGAGATCCTTCCGCTCGACGGCACGTTCACGCCGATGCCCAACGGCGATTATCTCTGGCGCGTGAACGATCACGCGCGCACGCGCCGCGAGATCGCGCGTCATTCAAAGCTCGATGCCGAAGCTTACGACGAGTACGGCAAAGCGATGATCGAGATGGCCCACTTCGTCAAACCGATCATGAGCATGACGCCCCCGGACCCTACAACTCTGGAACCCAAAGCCTGGAAGAATCTGGCGTTTCTCGGGCGGCGTTTTCAAAAACTTTCCGACGACGACAAGTACAACCAGGTGCAGTTGATGACGATGAGCGCCGTCGACTTTCTCGATCAGTGGTTTGAAACTGACGTGTTGAAAGCGACGATGTCCGCGTCCGGCATCATCGGCACTTTTCTCGGCGTGCGCTCGCCGGGCACTGCTTACGTTTTGCTGCACCACTACATGGGCGAGATCGACGGCGCGTTTCGCTCGTGGGGATTTGCGCGCGGCGGCACGGGCGCGATCTCGAACGCGATTGGCGACGCGGCGCGCGAAGCGGGCGTTGAGATTCGCATGGAAGCGCCGATCGAAAAGATTCTGCTCAAGAACGGACGCGCCATCGGTGTCGTGCTGAAGAACGGCGACGAGATTCATGCGGACATCGTTTCTTCGAGTGTCGATCCGCGGTTGACGTTTATGAAGATGATCGGCGAGGAACACTTGCCGGATGATTTTTGCACCGATTTGAAGCGCTACAAGTATCGCGGTTCGTCGGGAAAGGTGAATCTCGCGCTCGACGGTTTGCCGGATTTCAAAGCGATGCCTGGTCCGGGCGCGCACCTGCGCGGCGCGATCTCGATCTCGCCGAGTGTTGAATACATGGAGCGCGCTTACGACGAGGCGAAGTACGGGCGTTTTTCACGCCGGCCGTACATTGACATGGTGATTCCGAGTTTGACCGATCCTTCGGTGGCGCCGCCGGGCAAACACGTGATGTCGTGTTTCGTGCAGTACGCGCCTTACAACTTGAAGGAAGGCAATTGGGACGAGAAGCGCGACGAGTTTGGCGACACAGTGATCGACACGATCGCCGAGCACGCGCCGAACATTCGCGAGTTGATTCGACATCGACAAGTTGTGACGCCGCTCGATCTCGAACGGGAGTTTGGGCTTTCGGAAGGAAATATTTTTCAGGGCGAGTTGACGCTCGAGCAGCTCTTCTTTCTGCGGCCCGCGCCGGGTTGGGCGCAATATCGCACTCCGATCAAGAACCTTTGGATGTGCGGCTCGGCGACGCATCCGGGCGGCGGAATCATGGGCGCGCCCGGACGAAATGCAGCGCTGCAACTCCTGAAAGACTGGAAATAGTAATCGGTCCTATAGGACCTATAGTTAGCAAAAGATGCCAAGCTACGACGCAATCATTATCGGTGGCGGCCACAATGGCCTCGTGACCGCCTGCTATCTTGCGAAGAACGGCCTGAAGACGCTCGTGCTCGAGCGCCGCGAAGTTGTCGGCGGCGGAGCGGTCACTGAAGAGATCCACCCGGGCTTTCGCGTCTCCGCGTTGGACCACGCGGCCGGTCCGTTTTCCGCGCAGATCATATCGGAGTTAAATCTTTCCAGTTTTGGTTTGGAGATCATTACGCCCCCGGTTCGTGCGTTAGCGCTATCTCCGGACGGAAGATCCGTTTGCATTTACAACGATGTTGCGAAGACCGTTAGCGAAATAGAAAAGTTTTCCGCCAAAGACGCGAAGAGTTATCCCGAGTTCGTCAACAGCTTCTCGCGCATCGGTCGTGTGCTGTCGCCGCTGATCTCGATGACGCCGCCGTCGATCGACGCACCGGCAGCCGCCGACTTGTGGCAACTCGGCAAGGTCGGTCTCGCGTTTCGCGGACTCGGAAAGAAAGACGAGTATCGCCTGTTGCGTTGGGGACCGATGGCGGTCGCGGATCTGGTGAGTGAGTGGTTTGAGACGGAATTGTTACGTGCGCTCGTCGCCGCACGCGGGATCTACGGCGCGTTTGCTGGTCCATGGTCCGCGGGAACGAGTCTCGGTTTGTTGTGGCAAGCCGCGATGGACGGCAGCGCGATCGGTTCGGCTTCGTATGCCAAAGGCGGCATGGGCGCGCTTTCAGACGCACTGGCGAAAGCAGCGAAGGCCGCGGGCGCGGAGATTCGTACGGGCGCAAGTGTTGCGGCAGTTGTTGGCGCCGATGGCGATGCGCCGAAGGTCGTGCTCGAAAGCGGTGAGGAGATTGGTTCGCGAGTTGTTGTTTCCAACGCCGATCCACGCACGACGTTTCTGAACCTCGTCGATCCGGTAGATCTCGATCCGAACTTCCTCTCGAAGATGCGCAACTACCGCGCGCCGGGCGCGGCAGGCAAGGTCAATTTAGCGTTGTCAGGCTTGCCAAAATTCAACGGCAGCAATCCCGAGAAACTGACCGGACGTATTCACATCGGTCCGGAGATAGATTACCTCGAACGTGCCTTTGATGCCTCGAAGTATGGCGAGTTCTCCGCTCAGCCATATCTCGATGTCACGATTCCGTCGGTTGCAGATCCATCGCTCGCGCCTGACGGCAAACACGTGATGTCGATTCACGTGCAGTTTGCGCCGTACAAATTAAAACAAGGTGACTGGACCACGCGCCGCGAAGAGTTTGCGGAAAACGTGCTTGATTTGCTCGAGCAGTACGCGCCGGGTATCCGCGAATCGACCGTGGCCGCACAGATAATCACACCGCTGGAGCTTGAGCAAACTTACGGTCTCAGTGGCGGACACATTCATCACGGCGAACAGTCGCTCGATCAGTTCTTTACGTTCCGGCCATTGATCGGCTGGGCGCAATACCGCACGCCATTGAAGCGTTTGTATCTCTGCGGCGCCGGCACGCATCCCGGCGGTGGCCTGACCGGACTAAACGGCTTCAACGCCGCGCGCGAGATCGCCCGCGACCTAAAATCGCGCCACAGATAAACACGGACGGACACGGATCGGAATGTCTAAGAGAAGTTTCGCGAGTGATAACAACGCCGGTGTGCATCCCGAGATGATCGAGGCCATCGCGGCCGCGAACGACGGACACGTCGTCGCGTACGGCAACGATCCGCTCACCGCACGCGCAGTCAAAGTTTTTCAAAAGCACTTCGGCAAAGACGCTCAGGTTCACTTTGTCTTCGGCGGCACCGGCGCGAACGTGCTTGGTCTCAAATCGATCACGCACTCTTACGACGCCATCATCTGCGCCGACACTGCGCACATCAACACCGACGAATGCGGCGCGCCCGAGAAGTTCACCGGCTGCAAACTCCTCAGCCTGCACACGCCCGACGGCAAAATCCGCGTCGACCAGATCAAACCTTTTCTGCACGGCGTCGGCGTCGAACATCACGTGCAACCACGCGTGATCTCCGTTTCGCAAGCCACGGAGATGGGCACCGTCTACACCAAAAGCGAACTCAAAACACTCGCGCGCTTTGCCCACGATCACGACATGCTGCTGCACGTCGACGGCGCACGCATTGCCAACGCCGCCGTCAGTCTGAACGCGAGCTTGAAAGAACTCACGGTCGAATGCGGTGTCGATCTGCTGTCATTCGGCGGCACGAAAAACGGCATGATGTACGGCGAAGCAGTCGTCTTCCTGAACAAAAACCTCGGCCAGGGTTTCAAATACATTCGCAAGCAGGGCATGCACCTGCCGTCGAAGATGCGGTTCATCTCCGCGCAATTCGAAGCCCTGCTGTCCGGCGATCTGTGGCGGCGCAGCGCGGCGCACGCGAATCGAATGGCGCGCCTGCTGGCAAGCGAACTGGAAAAAGTTCCGGGGATAAAGCTAACGCAACCAGTTGAAGCCAACGGCGTGTTTGCCATCATCCCGGAGAAGTACATCGCGGCGCTGCAAAAGAAATATTTCTTTTACATCTGGGACGAAGAGACGTCGGAGTGCCGCTTCATGGCGTCGTTCGATACGACCGAAGAAGACATTCAAGAGTTCGTCGCGCTGGTCCGCAAGATCGTGAAGTGAACCAGCGACTCCGCCGCCATGATGATGAACATGATCCAGAACACGTAACGCAGCCGATAAAGTGCGCCCGCGTTCACTACCACCAGCCCTAAGCCGATCGTGCCCATCGTGGCCACGAGAAACAGCAACCACATCTCGAGTCGCTTTCGATTGCGCCACACGCAAACAGCCGCCGCGACGTAAAAGAAGTACATCAACAGCGTCTCCGCGCCGCTCAGCACGCGGCCCGCTAAGCCGAAGCTTCCGGCTTGTACCCACATGCGCGGAAACGGCGCGAAGAACCCAATCACCGTGGCGCGCGGAATGAATCTCACGACGTCGCCCGCGCTCCCAAGTAGTACGTCGTCGTCGATGTTTGATTCCTGAGCGCGGTAGTTGCGAAAGCCGACGCGGCGTTGTCCGACTTGCCTGAGCACGCGTGTGATTACGCCTTCCGCTGGCGCGGCTTGTGTGGACGAAGGAATGGCGAGCGGAGTAGCAGGCGGCCGAACGCCGGGAAGCGCTGTGCTTTCAAAGCGCGAAGGAACCAGGAGCATCGTCACGACTACGACTACGATCGCGATTATGTTTGCAGGCAGAAATTTGCGCGCGCGGATCATTCGGCACGACAGCAACAAGATCGTAAGACCGATTGCGAACACGACGACGTTCCACATGTTTCCGCGCAGGATCCAAAACAACGTGACGAGCGCCGCACCTGCGACGCTGGCGCTTGCTGATGCGCGCCACGAAAACTCGCGACGCAACACGAGCGTCAACACAAGCAGCAATCCGAGCAGGCAGACGATCGAAAACGTGTCGCGGATGAATTGCGTTGAGTGCAACAGAAACGACGGCCAGACAGCGACGATCGCCGCAGCCAACATTGCCGCGCGCTCGTTGAATATTTCGCGGCCGAGAAGATAGACGCAGGTAAGAATGCCGAGATAGTAAGCGAGATTCAGTGGTTCGGCGGCGAGGACGTTGTGGCCCAGCAGTCTGCCGATCGTGGCGAACAGGATTGAGTAGAGACGCGAGTGCAGCGGGGCTTTGAACGCGAACCAGGCCGAGACGCCGTGTACCTGTAATTGCGTCGCTAACTGGCTTGCGATGTTGCGATAGCTGTCGCCGTCGATCGCGAACGACAGACCCGTGCCGTGTTCGTCGAAGACGTTGGGCAGCAGTTGAAAATGTCCAACGAGAAAAATTGCGAGTGTTAGTGTAATGTGAATGGCGCCGGCAAGAAGCAACCAGCGCAGCGGATTTGATCGCATCAGGTTGCAGCATTCTACCGATATGAGCGACAGCTTGAACAGTTCCGTATTGAGCATCGACGTTGGTACGTCGGGTGTGCGGGCGGCGCTGTTTGATGAAGCAGGCAATCAGATCGAAGGCGCGCAGGCGGTGACGCGGCGTGAGCTTAGCGGTTTCGCGGAGCTCGATCCGGATGCGTTGGTGGACGAAGTTGTCAGGACGCGTGATGAGTTGCTGGCGGAGTTTGGTAATGAACGTGTCGAAGCGATTGCGATCTCGGCGTTTTGGCACAGCTTGATGGGTGTTGATGAAAACGGTGCGCCGACGACACCGTTACTGACGTGGGCCGACACGCGTGCGGCGCAGGCTGCGAAAGAGTTGCGCGGGGAGTTTGACGAACTTGCTATTCACGCGCGCACGGGGTGTCGCTTTCATCCGAGTTACTGGCCGGCGAAGTTGCGTTGGTTAAAGACCGAGCATCCGGATCAGTTCAACGCGACGCGGCAGTGGCTTGGGTTTGCTGAGTATTTGTGTTTGCGATTGTTTGGAAAAACTGCGGCGAGTGTTTCGATGGCGTCCGCTACCGGGTTGTTTAATCAAAGGGTGTGCGACTGGGACCGGGGATTTGTCGAAACACTGGGCGTTTCTCTTGATCAATTGCCACGGATTTACACGGATAACACGGACGATTCGAATCCAGTGGTGGTGGTTGGAGATGGAGCCGCCAATAACATCGGCGGCGGTTGCACCACGAAAGACAACATCGCGTTGATGATCGGCACTTCCGGCGCGATGCGCGTTTCATATGCCGGCGACCCGCCTGAAAAATTGCCACCGTCGCTCTGGAGTTATCGTGCATCTGAAAATCGTGTCGTCGTTGGCGGTGCGCTGTCGGACGGCGGCGGACTGTTGCAGTGGCTGGTCCAATCCTTAAACACAGGAACCGATCTGCACCATCAACTCGCCGCACTCGAACCCGACGCGCACGGACTCACGATCCTTCCATTCTGGTCAGGCGAACGCAGCACCGGCTGGTCCACCGAAGCACGCGGCGGCATCTTCGGTTTGCGCCAACAAACAACCACGGTCGAAATCATTCGCGCCGCACTCGAATCTATTGCTTATCGTTTCGCACTGATCGCCGAAGCGCTCGACGAGATCGCACCCGGCGCGAACATCGTCGCGACGGGCAATGCGTTGCGTTCGTCGTCGGTTTGGCTACAGATAATTGCCGATGTTTTAGGGCGTCCGGTGATGTTTGGCGGCACGCCGGAAGCCTCGATCCGCGGGGCTGCCTTGCTTGCGCTGGAAGCGGTGGGCAAAATAGTAAACCTCGATGCAGTTCCGGTTTCAATCGACGGACGTTTAGAACCCGACATGCAGCGCCACGCGCGCTATCGCGAAGGTCTCGAACGGCAGCAGGAGTTGTACGAACGATTGTTTGGTCAAACGAGCTGAGAACAAAAACAGGAAACGCAACTAATGAGCGCACCTTTGCCGAAAGAAAACTCAAACACTAACCCCGAACTCGATCAACTCTGCATCAACACCATTCGCGCGTTGACGCTCGACGCCGTTCAGAAAGCGAATTCAGGTCACCCGGGACTGCCACTCGGCGCCGCGCCGATGGCTTACGTTCTCTGGACGCGTTTTCTGCGCCACAACCCGAAGAATTGGAAATGGGACAATCGCGATCGGTTCTTACTTTCCGCCGGTCACGGTTCGATGTTGATCTACTCGTTGCTGCACTTGACCGGCTACGATCTGTCGCTCGATGAGTTGAAGAATTTCCGGCAGTGGGGTTCTAAAACGCCGGGTCATCCGGAGTACGGTTTGACGCCCGGAGTTGAAATCACGACTGGTCCATTGGGCCAGGGTTTTGCGAACGGCGTCGGTATGGCGATGGGCGCAGCTCATCTGGGCGCGCGCTTCAACAAAGACGATTTCCCGTTAATCGATCATTACGTTTACGCGATTGTAAGCGACGGCGATCTGATGGAAGGCGTTGCGTCTGAAGCGGCGTCACTCGCGGGCCATCTGAAGCTCGGCAAGCTGATTTATCTCTACGACGACAACAACGTCACGATCGAGGGTTTTACCAATCTTGCTTTCAGCGAACGAGTTACCGAACGTTTCGACGCTTACGGCTGGCACACGATTACTGTTCCCGACGGCAACAATCTCGACGAGATCGAAGCCGCGATTCGTGCCGCACAAGCAGATAATCGGCCGAGTCTGATTGCCGTAAAAACGGTGATCGGTTACGGCATGCCGACGCAGGGCACGCGCAAAGCGCACAGCGATCCGCCCGGTGAAGAAGCGGTGCGTGAAGCGAAACGGCATCTCGGTTGGCCTGAAGATCAACAGTTCTACATTCCCGACGAGGCGCTGGCGCATTACCGCGAAGCGATCGATCGCGGCGCGCAGTTGGAATCCGAATGGAACTCGTTGGTCGAGCGTTACGAACAGTCGCACCCGGAAGAAGCTAAACTTTGGCGCACGATGATGAGTCCGGAATTGCCCGCGGGTTGGGAAGATGCTTTGCCGAAGTTTGAAAAACCGAAAGAGATCGCGACGCGCGTGGCGAGCGGCGAAGTCATCAACGCGCTCGCGCCGGTGTTGCCGCAGTTGATTGGCGGCTCGGCGGATCTCGGCGTTTCAAACAACACGGACATCAAGGAGAGTCATAGTTTCGAGGCCGGTGCTTACGACGGCCGCATTTTGCACTTCGGCGTGCGTGAACACGCGATGGGTTCGGCGTTGACGGGAATGTCGTTGAACGGCGGTTTGATTCCGTTTGGCGGAACGTTTCTGACGTTCTCGGATTACATGCGGCCGGCGATTCGTTTGGCGGCGCTTTCGGAAGTGCAAGTGATCTACGTCTTCACGCACGACTCGATCGGGCTTGGTGAAGATGGTCCAACGCACCAATCAGTCGAACATCTCGCGGCGTTGCGCACGATTCCGCATTTGTTTGTGATTCGTCCGTGCGACCCGGCGGAAACGAGCGAAGCGTGGCGCATTGCGATCCTGCGCAGGCAAGCACCGACTGCGCTCGCATTGACGCGTCAGAAGGTGGCCGTGATCGATCGTCAACGGTTTGCGTCGGCGGAAGGTTTGCGTCGCGGTGGCTACGTGCTGGCGGAAGCGGAAACTGCTGATGGCGATGTGACTACGCCAAAGCTGATTTTGATCGCAACGGGTTCGGAGGTTTCGCTCGTGCTGGAAGCGCGTGAGACGTTGCAAACGGAAGGTTCGCCGACGCGCGTTGTGTCGTTGCCGTGTTGGGAACTATTCGAAGAACAGACGAAGGAATATCGCGATGAGGTTTTGCCACCGGCTGTGACGGCGCGGCTCGCGGTTGAAGCGGGCGTTTGCCAGGGATGGGATCGGTACGTCGGGGCGAGCGGCGCGGTGATTTGTTTGAATCGATTTGGCGGATCGGCGCCCGGTGAAGTTGCGATGCGGGAGTTGGGATTCAATGTTGAGAACGTGTTGAAGCACGCGCGCGCGTTGTTGTGATTTATGCGAATAGCCGTTGGAGCAGATCATGGTGGGTACCCGCTCAACGAGCGTGTGATTGAGGAACTGCGGCAGGCGGGACACGAGATTACCGATTTCGGTACGCACGACGGCTCGGTTCCTGACGATTACCCGGATTACGCGAAACAGGTTGGCGAGGCCGTGCAGAGCGGCGCGGCGGAGATTGGGGTTCTGGTTTGCGGTAGCGGTGTCGGTGCGGCTGTGGCGGCGAACAAACTGCGCGGGATCCGCGCGGCGCTTTGCGGTGATACGTATTCCGCGCACCAGTCACGCGAACATGACGACTGCAACGTGCTGTGTCTCGGCGCGCGTGTGGTTGGAGTTGAGCTTGCGCTCGATATTGTCAGGTCGTTTATCGCGGCGAAGTTTACCGGTGAAGAACGCCATCGGCGCCGTCTGGCGAAAATCGCGGCCATGGAAAATTAGCCACGGACAAACACGGAAACTCACGGACTGCATTAAAACAAGAATCGTAGCGCATTTGACAGGACTTGAAACTCGACTGGTGTCACGCCTCGGACGTTTCCATCAGCTTCCAACAACATTGCGTCTTGAAGCAGCAACGTTTCAATTCGGGTTCGTGTGCCTTGGGTGAGCGAGACTTTTGGATTGTTGAGGTGACCGCCCGTGTGTATGCGTGAAAGCTCGGTCACGACGTTCTTGCGATTCAGGCCCGAAGCAGTGACCACGTCGAGCTTGCCGTCGTCGAGGCGCGCTTCGGGCGAGAACATCATTCCACCTCCAGCGTAGAGACCGTTCGCCACACCCACGAGATTCATCGGACGATCTGCCACTAAGCGATCATCAACCGTCACGCGCACGCGCCGTTCGCGCCACGCCGCCAACGCACCCACGGCCGCAAACACAAAGCGAAACTCACCCGAGAACCTGCGCATAAAACCACCCTGCGCCGCCACACGACTCGCCGTCTCACCGCCGATTCCCATCGTCGACGCGTTCAAACAGATGAACGGCGTCTGCAAACCATCACAGCGTCCGTAGAGCACATCAATTCGCGGCGCACCTTCTTTGCGGTCGTGGCGCGTGTAACTAAGCAGCGTATCAATCCAGTCTTGCAGTGGTGCTCGCTTGCGCCGCAATCCCCGCGCAAAGTCGTCACCGGTACCGGCGGGCAACACCGCCAGCGTCGCCTCGCGATTGATCGCCGCCGGCGCAACCTCGAGATTCTCGTTGAACTCGAAAAAGCCCTGCGCGGCTTCGCTCAACGTACCATCGCCGCCGACAACAACAATGAGTTGCGTCCCAGACTTAAGGGCGACGCTCGTTTGAACCGTAGCGTCGCCCTTTTGGTTGGTAAAGTGTGTTTTGTAATCGACGCCCGCCGCGTCGAGTTGGGTTTTGATCTTCGGCCAGGATTGTCGCGCCTTCGCCGCGACGTTGTTGATGATGATGAGCATGAAGCCATCCACAGATTACACCGATTCTGCGTAATCTGTGGATGGCTTTCTTTTACTAACCGCGGGCACGTGCGCGGCTCGCAGCCAACGCGAGTTCGCGAGCGCGAGGCATCGCATCAACGGCCTTCGCAATCTGCGGATCGGCGTCGTTGAAAACCTGCGTGGCCGTGCGGAAACCATAAGCCGCCGACAGCACGTTGTAGCGCAACTGTCTCTCCGCAAACGAACGCGCCTTGTCGAGCTGATCCGGCGTCACTTTGAACATCGGTTTCTTCGCCGCAAACGCTTTCAGTTCGCGGAAGAGCGCATCGGTAACCGGATAATCCTCGTCGAGGAGATCGTGGTCAAACTCGATCGCTTGCTGAACCTTGTACTGCGGAAAATTCGCAACTCTTCCGGCCGTGAGTTCGAGTGAAAAGGCAAACAGCACGTCGCGCAGATGGCGCTCGGAGGCGCTGATCATGCCGGGCTTCACCGTTTCATCCGGCGCGATGCCGCCGCCGCCGTAAACCGCGCGGCCCATGTCCGTGTGACTTTCGGGACCGCTCGGCGCTGTCGGTTGGGTGCTCTTGTCGGCCGCGAGACCGCCACGGAAGTAGTAGTCGTAATTTCCACCGTTGGAATAGTCGCGCTGAATCAGGCGGCCCGACGGCGTGTAGTACTTCGCGATCGTCAGCAGGAGCGCTGATTCGTAGTCCAGTTGAAACGGAAACTGCACGAGACCTTTGCCGAAAGTCGTTTCACCAACGATCAACGCGCGATCGTGATCCTGAAGCGCGCCCGCAACGATCTCCGCCGCGGAAGCAGTCTCGCCGTTAACGAGCACGACCAGCGGAACGGCGTCCGGGTTCTCGTTCATGGCCGGATAAACCTGTGAACTGTCGCGGAAGCGGCCTTTCTGCGTAACGATCATCTGGCCGCGCTGGAGAAACCGGTTCGCCACACGCACTGCCTGAATCAGCAGACCGCCACGATTACCGCGCAGGTCGAGCACGAGCATGTTCATGCCTTTGCTGTGCAGGAATCTCAGCGCGTCGCCAAACTCGTCGTCGGTTGTCAGGTTGAAACCGCCGGTCATCGCCACATAACCGACACCCTGACGAAGCATGTAAGCCTGTGCGATCGACGGCAGCGACACCGCGTCGCGCACGATGTTTACCGTTTCCTGTTGACGCGTCGCCGGATGTTCGACAGTGACTTTCACCGTCGTTCCGCGTGCGCCTAACAGAAACTTTCGCACTTCCGGATAAGTCTTGCCGGCCATCGACTGCCCGTCGACCGCGAGAATGCGATCGCCAAATCGCAGTCCGGCGGCATGTGCAGGTGAATCCGGGAAGGTGGCGCGAATGTAAGTATTGACGTCAGTGCCTTCGCGAAGATCTTCGATGGTGGCGCCGATGCCGAAGTATTCCGAACGCTGTTCGGTGCGGAACGACGCGTACTCGGCCGGATCGAAATAGGTCGAGTGCGGATCGAGCACGCTCAACATACTGCTGATCGACGATTTGAAGACGTCGTTGTAGTTAAGCTTTTTGCCGTCGATGTGATTCGTCTGAATCACGCTCAAAGCCTCAGACAGATCAGTTTTGATCATCGGGCTGGTTACAACACCCTTGCCTGTCGTCGGACTCGTGGTCGTAGTCCGTTCGGGCGGCGTGGCCCGTCTGGCTGACCTGTTCTGCTGGGCGAGAATGAATGCGGGAACTGTTAAGGCGAAAATAAGGAAAAGAATCCCCGGGGCAAAAAAGCTTTTCTTCACGCAACCCTCCTAAAACTGTCTGCGCTATCTACCAGTTATGCGGCGCCGGGCCTTTGTCGGACGTCTGAACCATTCGCGGGCCCGGATTCGGGGCCGGGTTTCGGGCGGAAACCTGGGGACGCCAGAATAACACGAAGAGCCTGAGCTTTTGTAGATGCCACGAGCCGGATTTTCGTCGCCCGCGAATCTCCCGGACTCATGTATTATTGGTCCTAAGCTCTAAACGACAATTCGCCGGAGGAAGTTGATGCCAACAAACTTGAAGCGGGAGAATCTTGTGTCTTTTGCGAACGAACACCGGGAGGAGTACGAGTCACTTCTACGTCATTTTGTCGAAACGCCGACCGTTTCCGTCGATCCAAGCCACTTGGGCGACATCAAAAAAGGCGTTGAGCTGACGGTTGAAACTCTCGAAAAGTTCGGTGGCCAGGCACAGGTTTTTCGCGCGGACAAGGGAAATCCCGTTGTTCATGGAGTGTTTGGCAACAACAGTGGCCGTCCGACTGTAACTGTTTACAACCACATCGACGTACAGCCCGCTTCGAAAGAAACCGAGCCGTGGGACACTGAACCGTTTGTATTCACTAAAAAAGGCGACAGCTACTTCGGACGCGGCACGACCGACGACAAAGGTCCCGCGTTGACCGCACTGTTTGGCGCCCGTGCGGCGATTGAGGCGGACATTCCGGTCAACATTCGTTTCCTGTGGGAGTTTGAAGAGGAGATCGGTTCGCCGAACTTCGAAACGATCATTACCAAAGCCGCGAAAGATCTGCGCACGGATTCGGTTGTGGTTTCCGACACGGTTTGGGTCTCGCGCAACCGGCCGGCGAGCTCTGCTGGTTTGCGTGGATTGCTTGGTTTTATTTTCACGCTCGAAACCGCAATGACCGACACGCACTCGGGCGAGACCGGCGGCGCGTCGCGCAATCCGCTCGCCGAGCTCATGCAACTCGTCACCGATCTTTACGACGTGCGCACCG
>DATELP010000089.1:0-4016 GCA_035276425.1 Pyrinomonadaceae bacterium | reverse complement strand
AAAGCCGCGGCGGCTGCGCGCGAGATGTTGATCGCTTTGGCGGCACAGCAGTGGCAGGTCGCGCCGGAAACGGTGCGCATCGTCGACGCGCGATTTGTGAATCACGACAAGTCGAAGTCGATGACGCTTGCTGATGTTGCGAAAGGTCAGAAGTTAGTTAAGACGATTTCGCCTGACGTGAAGACGACGCCGGTAGATCAATGGACACTTGCGGGCAAGTCGATTCCGAAAGTTGACGCGCGCGATTTCGTCACGGGCCGGCACAAGTACACGTCGGACATGCGACGCGACGGGATGTTGTTCGGCGCAGTGGTGCGGCCGCCGAAGCTCAACGCGACGCTTGAGCCAGAAGGTGGCTTCGTCAATATTCCCGCGACTCACGTCGTCAAAGACGGAGATTTTGCCGGCGTGGCCTCGACGGACCCGCTCACGGCAACGGACGCGGTAAAAGGGTTCCCGGCAAGTTGGAAAACGAGTCCCGATCCCCAGCCCGACAACGCCTCGCTATTCGATTACTTCCGCAAGAACGCACGCGAAGGCCGTGGCCGTCCGGTTGGTTCCGTTGCCGATGGTTTCAAAAACGCAGACAAGACTCTCGAGCAGACCTACACCGTCGCATACATCGCGCACGCGCCGCTCGAGCCGCGCGCCGCGATTGCCGAATGGTCCAACGACAAGCTGACGGTATGGACCGGCACGCAACGTCCGTTCGGCGTGAAGAGCGAACTCGCCGAAGCGCTCCACATCCCGGCAAATAAAATCCGCGTGATTGTTCCCGACACCGGCTCGGGTTACGGCGGCAAACACAGCGGCGAATGTGCGGTCGAAGCCGCGCGGCTCGCGATGGCGACGAAGAAGCCGGTGAAAGTTGTTTGGACGCGCGAAGAAGAATTCACGTGGGCCTACTTCCGCCCGGCCGGCGTGATCGACGTGAAGACTGGCGTGAAGAACGACGGCAAGATCACTGCCTGGGAGTTTCACAACTACAACTCCGGCTCGTCAGGCATACAGGTCAAGTACGACTTTCCGAATCAGAACATTCAGTTTCACGACA
The DNA here is from genome assembly GCA_035276425.1 of Pyrinomonadaceae bacterium. Classification (GTDB taxonomy): domain Bacteria; phylum Acidobacteriota; class Blastocatellia; order Pyrinomonadales; family Pyrinomonadaceae; genus PSRF01. The sequence goes on along the minus strand of DATELP010000089.1, from coordinate 2,962 downwards.
CGAAGTCGCCGCTGCGGCAAGGTTCGTATCGCGGACTCGCTGCGACTGCGAATCACTTTGCGCGCGAAGTACACATGGATGAACTCGCCGCGCTCGTGAAGATGGATCCGGTCGAGTTTCGTCTGAAGAATATCAAGGACGAACGTTTGCGCGCGGTGCTCGTAGCCGCCACGGATCGTTTCAGTTGGAATCGGAAACCGGCTTCGACAAATCGCGGCTTCGGCGTCGCGTGTGGTTTTGAAAAAGGCGGTTACATCGCAACGTGTGCGGAAGTTTCCATCGAACCACGCACCGGCAAAGTGAAACTCGAACGGGTTGTCGAAGCGTTTGAGTGTGGCGCGATCGTGAATCCGTTACACCTCGAAAACCAGATCGAAGGAGCGATCGTGCAGGCGATTGGCGGCGCGCTTTTCGAGTCGATTCAGTTTGCGAATGGAAGCATTCTCAATCCGCGTTTTAAGAACTATCGCTTGCCGCGGTTCAGCGACGTGCCGCCGATCGAAGTGGTGCTGGTGAACCGCAAAGATCTTCCTTCAGCGGGCGCCGGTGAGACTCCGATCGTCGGTTTAGCTCCGGCAGTCAGCAACGCGATCTTCGCCGCAACTGGCAAACGCCTCCGATCCATGCCGTTGACGGGATCACAGAATTAACAAGTTTACTTAAGGAAAGTCCTGTAAATTCTGAAATCCTGTCCTTAACCCGGCCTGTCGACTGTGGCGGGTACGGTGCCCACCTGTGGTCTGTAACATTAGTTCAGGTGCCTCCTTTTCATAGCATCTCCGCGTTTTAAAGTGGGCTTAGAACCCGGAACGTTGAGTCGCCTTAAAGGCGGAGGATCATATGCAAGTCAATTTGCGGTACCTGTGTTTTGCTTTGCTGGCAGTTGCGGTTTCGTTCACTTCGATTCGGGCGCAGGAGACCGGCGAAGAGCCGGACAAGACGCTCGCTCCATACTTCCTGGTCCAGGGAGATCCAACCATAGATCAACTGCCGCTCAAAGACACACGAGTCGATATATCAGTTTCAGGTGTGATTGCCGACGTTAAAGTCCGGCAGATTTATCGTAACGAAGGCGCGCGCGCGATCAACGCGTCGTATGTTTTCCCGGCTTCGACGCGCGCGGCCGTTTACGCGATGCGCATGCAACTCGGCAACGAGATCATCGTCGCGAAGATCAAAGAGCGCGAACAAGCGAAGAAAGAATTCGAACAGGCGAAAGAAGAAGGGAAGAGCGCGTCGCTTCTGGAGCAGCAGCGGCCAAACGTTTTTTCGATGAGTTTGGCGAACATCATGCCGCAGGAGCAGGTTGAGATCGAACTGCGTTACACCGAATTGCTCATTCCCACCGACAACGTTTACGAATTCGTGTTTCCGACAGTTGTTGGACCACGCTACGCATCACCGGAAAGCACGAACAGCAAGACTGACGGTTTTGTGCAAACGCCTTATCAGCATCAGGGACAACAGCCAGCTAGCGAACTCCACATCACTACAAGGATCGCAGCCGGGCTTCCGATTTATGATGTGTCGTCTCCATCCCACAAAGTATTGCCGCAGTGGCAGAGCAATGGCGTCGCGCAGTTGCAGCTCGACGACTCGGATCCGTTTCAGGGCAATCGCGATTTCATCGTGCGCTATCGTTTAGCCGGCGATCAGATCGCGTCGGGTTTGCTGCTCTTCCAGGGCGCGGACGAAAACTTCTTTCTCTACATGGCCCAACCGCCGCAGCGCGTCGCCCCTGACGCGATCCCGCCGCGTGAGTACATCTTCGTCGTCGACGTTTCGGGTTCGATGGAAGGCTTTCCTTTGAACATATCGAAACGGTTGCTCCGCGACCTGATTGGCAAGCTGCAACCTACCGACTTGTTCAACGTGGTCCTGTTTGCCGGCGACTCGACTCTGCTTTCGCCACAGTCGCTGGAAGCAAACCCGCAGAACATCGCGAAGGCGATCGCTTTACTCGAGCAACAGCGCGGCAGTGGCGGCACGGAACTATTCGACGCGATGCAACGCGCGATGAGTCTGCCGCGACAGGAAGGGATCTCGCGCAGTATGTTGCTGATAACCGACGGCTTCGTTGCAGCCGACGATGTCGTTTTCGATCACATTCGCGACAACCTGAACCGCTGCAACGTGTTCGCGTTTGGTATCGGCAGCTCGGTTAATCGTCACTTGATCGAAGGTGTGGCGAGAGCCGGCATGGCCGAGCCGTTCATCGTTACGGATGAAGGCGAAGCCGCTGGTGTTGCGGACAAGTTTCGCGAGTACGTTCAGTCGCCGGTGTTGACGGACATTCAGGTACGTGCGAACGGTTTCGACGTTTACGACGTGAATCCGACTAAATTCCCCGACCTGTTGGCCCAACGACCGATCATCCTGTTTGGTAAATGGCGTGGACCAGTGGCCGGGACAATCGAACTCACCGGAAAGAATAGTCAGGGCGTCTTCACGTCGAGTGTTAACGTCTCTAACACGCAGCTTAGCGAAGAGAACGGCGCGTTGCGTTATCTGTGGGCGCGTTCGCGAATTGCCGACCTGTCTGATTACGGGTCTTATCAGGTTGACGGTGAGGGCGTGAAAGCGATCACCGAACTCGGTTTGAAGTACAACTTATTGACGCGCTACACGTCGTTCATCGCGGTGCGTGAAGTCGTCACCAATCCGACGGGTTCGGCGCAGGATGTGAACCAGGCGTTGCCGTTGCCACTGCGCGTCAGCGATATGGCTGTCGGTGGAACTGAAGTCGGCAGCGAACCTGAGTTGATCTTCCTGATTGCCGCGGCGCTGATGATTGTCGCGACCGCGATCTTCTTCAACCGAAGGCGGCGGTTTGTATGAAACCGAAAGTAATTTGGAGCGCGCAGTTGTTGTTAGTGTTGCTGTGCGCTCTGGGACTCAAGGCGTTTTACTCGTCCGCGACGGTGGACGATCTGTTGTGGATACTGACGCCGACGACGGTGTT
>DATELP010000088.1:0-15309 GCA_035276425.1 Pyrinomonadaceae bacterium | reverse complement strand
CGCCAGAGGTTATCTGCTGATGGTGATTCGCGCGCGTTCCGGGCAAGTGAACGAGGCGTTGACGCAGTCGGAAGACATCCTGCGGCGCCGCCGGCAAGTGAAATTCGGCGACCCGGATAACTTCGACATCAAAACAGCCGACAAATTTATCGAACAGTTTGATAGCATCACTGCGATGGTCGGCTTGATCGCTATCGCGATCTCGAGTCTGGGACTTCTGGTGGGCGGCATCGGCGTGATGAACATCATGCTGGTGAGCGTCACGGAACGGACCAAAGAGATCGGCGTACGCAAGGCCATCGGCGCGCGACGCAGAGACATCGTGCGTCAGTTTCTGTTTGAGGCGATGATGTTGACGTTTTTGGGCGGCGTGCTGGGCGTGCTGCTGGCAGTCGGCGCGAGCCAACTGCTGATGCTGCTGATTCCGAGCCTGCCGGCGGCGATTCCCACGTGGGCCGTGGTTACCGGCCTGAGCGTTTCGATTGGCGTGGGATTGATCTTCGGCGTTTGGCCGGCGCGCAAAGCATCGCGGCTCGATCCAATCGAGTGTCTGCGTTACGAATGAAGCGCGATTTCGTAAAGGAATTTCTGACCTACATTCAGGTGGAAAAGGGGCTGGCGCAACACAGCATCGCCGGCTACCAAAGAGATCTCACGCGCCTGCAAACCTGGGCCACGCAAAACAATAAAGACGTGATCGAACTCACGCGCGCTGACTTGCGCAAGTGGATCGCGAGTCTGTCGCGTGATGGACTCGCGCCGACTTCTGTTGGGAGAGCGGTGAGTGCGACGCGTGGTTTCTACAAGTTCCTGATGCTCGATGGTCACATCAAGAGTCATCCCGCGGAAGATCTCGACACTCCGCAGCGGTTCGCGTATTTGCCAAAGTTTCTAACTGAAGAAGAGATCAATCGGTTGCTGATGGCGCCGGACATCACCACGCTCGAAGGCATTCGCGACCGCACGATTCTGGAAGTGATGTATGCGACCGGATTGCGTGTTTCGGAAATGGTGAATCTGAAACAGTCAGATATCGATCTGCTCGCGGGGCTTTTGGTGTGTCACGGCAAAGGAAGCAAGGAACGGCGCGTGCCGCTCGGCAAGAGCGCGATTCATTGGCTGCAACAGTATGCCGCCGCGAAGGCTGGTTACGGGAGGCAAACTTTGCCGCACGTGTTCGTGCATCGCGGCAAGCCGTTCACGCGGCATATCGCGTGGTCCATGATCAAGCGTCATGCGGAGCGCGTGGGAATCAAAAACGTTTCGCCGCACACGTTGCGTCACAGCTTTGCGACGCATCTGCTGCAACACGGTGCTGACTCGCGTTCGGTGCAGGCGCTGTTGGGCCACAGCGACATCTCGACCACGCAGATCTACACGCACATCACTGACGTCCACTTGCGTTCCGCTTACGATCGTCATCATCCGCGCGCACGCAAAAACAGCTAACCAATGTTCCTACTGACCGAACCTTCCAGCGACGACGTCACACGATTTATCGACAGTCAACGGAACCTGCCTTTCACCTACGCAGACGTCGGCGCGACGCGTTTCGATCCCACCGATGCGCCGCGCGGCTTCAATCTCGATCACAATCGCGTTGAACTAGGAAATGGAGTTGAGCTTTACGAGCGCGCCGTCGAGGCGTTGAAGCAGTGGCGGCAGTTCAATCTCGGCTGGGTGACGCTCGTGCCGCAAGGAGTGAAGCTGGAAAAGGATGCGATCGTCGCGGTGAAAGCACGGGCTGTGGGCACGTGGTCACTCAGTGCGTGCCGTGTGGTTTACACGATCAACGAGCACGGACCGGTCAGGCGTTTTGGTTTCGCGTACGGTACGTTGCCGGATCATGTCGAACGCGGCGAAGAGCGGTTTCTGATCGAGTTGAATCCGTTGGACAACAGCGTTTGGTACGACATTCTGGCTTTTTCACAACCGCGGCATCCGCTTGTGAGGCTCGGTTCGCCGGTCGCGCGGAGGTTGCAGAAGCGCTTCGCGCACGATTCATTGGCGGTCATGAAATCCATCGCCAATCCGGCTTGAAATCTCTTTTCTATAGTTCTGAACTTCACGCCTCGCCCGCTCATCGGTCCAGCCTAAAAACTTCTTTCCGATCTCCGCCGCACGTTCGATCTCGCCGAGACCCAGGTCGGCGTTGAGTCCGATCATCGTGCGTCGCAGAAAACAATCAGCCAAACTCGTCGCGAACTCCTTCTCAAAAGCAAACACTATTTCAGCCGCTAGTAGGTTGCCGTCGAGCCGTTGCGCCAGTTCCGCAACTTCCTTCATACGCGAACCATAAACCCGTCGCCACCGGGCGCTTGTTCTGAGTTCAAGCTTTAGCTTGCCGCATGTAAGAGCAGCCTGAAGGCTGAACTCAGAACGGGCGTCCGTGGCTCCCGGCAGACGCACCCGCGCTGTTTCGCACGGCGGCGACGGCGTTTCCAGTTTGCGAAAGATCAAATCGACGCACTCTTCCGCGAGGCTGCGATACGTCGTGAGCTTTCCGCCAACAACAGAAATAAGATTCGGAAACTGCGGATGCTCGCGCAGAAAGTGTCTGCGCGTGATGCTCTGCTCATCCTCGTTCCTGGTGAACGGCAACGGCCTCACGCCCGAGTACGTGTAAAGCACTTGCTCCCGTGTCAGTCCAGCCGCCGGAAACGCACGATTCGTCTCCGCTAACAAATAATCGACTTCCCAAACTTCGCTACGAACCTGATCAGGGTCGTCTTCGAAGCGAACGTCGGTGGTTCCAATCAGGTAGTTTCCATTCCACGGGATAACAAAGAACGGTCTCCGATCACTAACCGCCTCCAAATAAACCGCCCCCTCCGGCGCGCCGGAAAATGGCGCGACCACAAGATGACTTCCCTTTGTGCCACCGACCAATTTCTGATCGATCAATTGGTCAACCCACGGCCCAGCAGCATTGATCACAACTCGCGCTAGCACACTATCCGTCTGATCCCCGTCCAACTCGACCCCACGAACGCGCCCGTCCTCGCTTAACAGCTTTTCCACACGCGTATAAGTCAACACAGTCGCACCATGCTCGATCGCCGCAAGCACGTTCTCCACCACCAACCGCTCCGCAAATTCCACCTGCGCATCAAAATAAACCGCCGACCCAATCAACCCTTCAGCCTTCAACCCCGGCATCTGCCGCAAAGTCTCACGCGCCGACTGCATCCGATACCGCGGCAGCGATTTCCGCCACGCCAACAACTCATACGCAACCATCCCCGCCCGAATCGTCGTCCACCCTCGCTGACCCTCCTTGTAAATCGGAATCGTCACGGATAACGGCCGTACGAGGTGCGGCGCGATCCGCAACAACGTCTCACGTTCTCGCAACGACTCTCTCACCAACCCAAACTCAAAATGTTCGAGGTACCTCAGTCCACCATGAATGAGCCGCGTCGATCCGGCACTCGTCCCACCACCCACATCACCTTTATCAACCAACAACACTTTCAACCCGCGCATAGCCGCGTCGCGCGCGATACCCGCACCGTTGATCCCCGCGCCCACAACTATCAGATCAAACTCCGTGTCCATCTGTGTTCGTCTGTGGCTCATACCATTTGGTGCTACCAACGCACGATCTAAAACATCATCAACCCAACACGTCGATTCAACCGATCATCAACTCCATTTGAGACTTCTCAAATTAACAAACCACACCCAAAACTTCGCGCTTGAGAGATCTCAATTATCACTTGCGCCTTTAATTTAAAGCTTTGCGGGCATACACATTGCCGCATTTCGCCGCGCCACGACAGGGGTTAACAATCAAACCAAGGAGCAAGACCATGCAAGTCTCCCGACTGAACGCAAAGCTTCTCGTTTTACTACTCACCCTTTTCTCAATCACCACAATCGCCCGCGCCACTCAAGAAGATCCGGACGAACCCGACGATTACGACGTGAAAGATCGGGTCGTACGTATCAGTCTAATCACCGGGGAAGTGAACCTCAGACGCCGCGCCAACCAGGACTGGGAACGCGCCCGCCTCAATTATCCGCTCGTCGAGGGCGACACCGTCGCGACCGACAAAGACAGCCGGATGGAAATACAGATCGATGCGCGCAACTTTGTGCGGCTCGCGCCGGCCTCGTCCTTGCGCATCACAACGCTGCGCGATGAAGGTGTCGCACTGAGTGTTCTCGAAGGCACGGTTGTCGTTCGACTGGTCAAGTTTGATCGTAGCAAAGAGTATTTTGAAATTGACGCACCGAGAACCACGATGGCCGCGGAAAAACCGGGACTCTACCGGGTCGACGCGCCGCGCGATGGCCGCGTGCGTTTGACCGTGCGCGATGGCGGGAGCGCACGGATCTATTCCGACACGTCGGGCTTTTCGTTGCGTGATGGTCGCTCGGCGGAGTTGGTGGTGGCTGGCGAGAACGCCGGCGACTGGGAGTTTCTCGCCGCCACCTCAGATGACGCGTTCGACACTTTTGTAAGTGATCGTGAGCGGTTCCTCGCGCAGCGACTTCGTTACGATAGCGAGTATTACGACGAGTACACGTGGGGCGCTGAAGAGCTCGCGGCTTATGGCGAGTGGACGTTCACGGATGACTTCGGCTGGATCTGGCGGCCGCATCCGGGAACGATCAGCGCGTACGCCGATTGGGCGCCGTATCGCTACGGTCATTGGACGTGGTGTCCGCCGTACGGCTGGACGTGGGTTGGTTATGAGCCGTGGGGTTGGGCGCCGTATCACTACGGCCGCTGGGTTTTTCGCAACAACCAATGGGCGTGGGCGCCACGCGGTCAGTTTAATCGCAACAGGCGCAGTTGGTGGCGACCGGCGTTGGTTGCGTTTGTGAACTTGCACGTGTCGATTGGCACGGGTAGCGATATTTGTTGGTATCCGCTCGGGTACTACGAGCGCGATCCGCATTCGCGGCGCTATCGTCATCAGGATCGCGATCGTGGGCGTTATGCCGGTGGCGGACGGCCTGGTGGCGGCGGTGGAAATGGCGGAGGACGACCGCCGTACACACGCCCCGGCGGCAACGCTGGCGGTGGTAATGCTGGTGGTGGTAATGCTGGCGGTGCTGGTCAGCCGGTAGCACGCGACGGTGGTGATTACAGGCCGTGGCGTGGGGTGACGCGAGTGCCGCGCAGGGATTTTGGAAATGACGACCAGCCGGGAAGGCCGGTTGAAGAAGGCACGGCTCGGCGTGTGATCGACTCGCCGCCGGAGCTTGATGATTTGCCGCGACGCATTGGTCCGCGCACTGGCATCGGGCGTGAGGTTCAGTTGCCGACCACTCCGACTGGTGCGGCAGATCGCACGCCTGGTGTTGCGCTTGATGAAGAGTTGCGCCGCGCGCGTGTGTTCCGCGGTCGCGAACCGCGAACGAATGAACCTCGCAGTAATAATGAACCGAGTGTTGTGCCGGCGACCCAGCCGGCTGGTGCGACGAATCCAGCGCCACCGTCGGGAGCGGTTGTTCGGCCTGAATCTGGTTCGAATTCGGAAGACAGGCCGAATCGCGGAATCGAACGGCGTCCGAGGCGTGACGTCGAGAGACCGGGGATTGAAACCCGATCCGAGCCACGGAATGAAACCCCACAATCAGAGCCACCCCGCGTCGACCCCCCTCGAGTGGAACCCTCTCGCGCGGAACCACGTCAACCTCGCACCGAATCCCCTCGCCCCGAACAACCGCGAATAGAGCCTCGCCCGGAATCTCCACGCTCCGAACCGGCGCCGCGCGTTGAACCTCCGCGTCCCGAGGTGCGCCCAGAATCTCCGCGTCCGGAGTCTCGACCCGAACCCCGCTCGGAGTCACCACGCTCCGATCGACCTGTCCGGAACGATCCGCCTCCACGCTCCGATCCCCCACCACGATCTGAGTCACGACCCGAACCCCGTTCGGAGCCATCACGCTCCCAACCGCAGCCGCGCAACGATCCCCCGCCGCGCAACGATCCCCCGCCGCGCAACGATCCGCCACCGCGCAACGATCCGCCACCGCGGAACGATCCGCCACCGCGGAACGATCCACCGCCACGCAACGATCCACCAGCGCGTGTGGAGTCGCCGCGGTCAGAATCTCCGCGTGCGGAGTCGCCGAAGAAACCGGACAATCGGGAGTAAGCACGAGCATGTCCGTGAAACTCTGTGAAAGTCCGTGGCTAAACTATGGTTCGATTTTCAGGCGAGGTAATTTGCGTGACTGACCATCGATCGATGCATCATCTTCACCGATCTGCGTAGCGCCCATGCGCTTATAAAACCCTGCCGCATTCGGATCCGCGGAAATCTCAACATCCCGGACCTCGAGTGCGGCAGCTTTTTCCATCGCATCGAGAAAAAGTTCCTTCCCAATGCCCGTGCCAATCGAAGCAGGCGTCACCCACATGTGCTCGAGTTCAGCCTTCTCGCCACTGACACTCAACGCATAAAACCCGCGAACCTCACCGTCGACTTCAACAACATAAACGTGATGGTCGCGAATGAAATCAGAGGAGATGGTGAGGTCTGATTCCCAGTGCTTGATCCAGTGTTCGGGATAGCCCCAATAGCGCTTCGCCTCAAGCGCGATGGTAGTCAGCGTTGAGGCTTCATCAGGTAATGCGCGCCTGATCATAACGGGCTACTGCGGTGCTTCGTCGTGATGCTCGGTAGTGTAAAGTCGAAGGATGTCCTGGCCCTGTCGGGAGCGGGGATCGATGGTCCGCAGGTGCTTGCGGCCCTGCATTTCCCAAATCGCAGTAACTACTCCATCTTTCTCTACAGCGTGATACGTGATCTCTTCGGTGTTTGCTTCAGGCGCGGGCTCGGATGCGGTGGCCGCGCCCTGCCCTATTCCGGTTTCGTTCTCAGACATACAAACTCAACAACTCTCCAATCTTTTGTGGGGTGTTTTTGGGTGTCGCGATTGTTGCACATCAACCACGCCAGCGCAACGCTACCTCGACTGCTTTTCGCGGCACGACCACGCCCCAACCCTGCCGCTCGACTTCAATGTCCGGCACACGTTCGGCGGTGTCGATCAGAATGCGCTTGATCTGTTGCGGTGTGAGCTTCGGATTTGCTTCCAACATGCAGGCGGCAATTGACGCAACGATCGGCGATGCGAAGGAAGTGCCGTCGACAAATTTGTAGTGCTGATTGATCACGTTGCCTTCGCGAAGTTTGATAGTGATGAGCTGGCGCAAAAGTGGAATCGTGAGATCGCGCGCTTCGTCGAGTTGTTTGTCGGTACCGGCGTGTTTGAGGAGAATGTCTTTCAACTCATCGTCTTCGGCGGCGTCAAGCTCCGCGTAAAGATGCGCCTCGGCGGCGGTCGGCGTGTGCGGCAGGATTGGACCAGCGACCCAGATGCCCGGCGCGATCACTTCCGGTTTTTGCAAACCATCGATCGTTGGGCCATATGAAGATCGATACATACCGCGCCGCGCGCGATCGAGTGAGTTTTGATCGTCGAGTCCGCCAACCGAAATCGCAGCGGGAGAACTCGCCGGCGGCAAAACCGGATGACCGGGCGCGAGTCCCGCATTGCCGACCGCACAAACAACCGTCAACCCCGCTGTCACTGCCTTTTCGACTAACTGACACAACGGATTCGTCAGATACGTTTGTTCAAAATCGCCGCCCGCGGAAATATTGACGATGCGAATCGAATATTTCTCTTTGTTTGCGAGCACCCAACGCAATCCGGTTTCGATATTACTTTCCGGTATGCGTCCGGTTTTTCCGATCTTCACCAGCACCACTTTCGCTTCCGGCGCGATGCTGCGATAAAGCCCGTCCGACAAAAAACCATTTCCCGCCGCGACGACCGAAGTCATCATCCCGTGCCAACTCGCGACGTCGTGTTTTTCAAGTGACGAAATGTCATCTGTTGGAGAAAAAATGTTGTGGTAGGCAACGATCCGATTGACTGGTTCCGTCAGATCACTGTGCGCGTAAAAGCCTGAATCGAGGAAAGCCACCGTCACGCCGCGACCGGTGAAGCGTTCATCGGCATCCATCCGCACAGGAACCGGCAGCGCTGGCTCGATTTCGATAATCTCTGGCATAATCTCAGGACGTTTCAAAGGAGACATAATAAATGAAGACGAGGAATCTATCGATCTTGCTGGCTTTAGTGTTTGTGATTGCGGGCGTCGCATTCGCAGGCGAGGTTCCGTCGCCACCGGCGATTGGCTCCACGATTGAAGAGTTCAGCCTTCCCGATGTTGACGGCACGGAGCGTTCGCTCAAATCACTGGCCGGAAAGAACGGCACAGTGCTGCTCTTCATCGCGGTTCAGTGTCCCGTTTCAAACGCCTACAACGAGCGCATGGAAAAATTGGCCGCGGACTACAAAGCCAAGGGCATCGCAGTCATCGGCATTAATTCCAACGTCGCCGAAGACGCAGCCGCCGTTAAATCACACGCTGCCGAACACAAGCTCAGCTTCCCGATCCTGAAAGATCCCGGCAACAAGGTCGCCGACAAACTTGGCGCTAGTGTCACGCCGGAAGCTTATTTCCTCGACACCAACAACAAACTCCTTTATCACGGACGTATCGACAACTCCCGCAACGCCGCGCAAATCGAAACAAGCGATCTGCGTAATGCGCTCGATGCAGCACTCAACGGCAAGCCGGTTGAAAAAACGGAAGCCAAGGCATTCGGTTGCAGTATTAAGCGGGGCTAGGCAATGCGTCGTTTTCAAGCATTTGTAGTAATAGTTGTGTGTGTGTTGTTGGCGAGTCTCGCGGTGCCGGCTCAAAAGAGAAAGTACGGCGCCGCGAAGACCGCAGCCAAGGTTGTGGTTGAGCCGATCGATACGGACGCGCTCAAAACACTGATCACGCAGGAACGCCAGCGGCCGTTGCTGGTCAACTTTTGGGCGACGTTCTGCGATCCGTGCCGCGATGAGTTTCCTGATCTGGTGAAGATCGATAAGGACTATCGGCCGCAGTCGCTGGAGTTCGTTACTGTTTCACTCGACGACGTGAGCGACATCAAGACGTCGGTGCCGGAGTTTCTCGGCTCGATGAAGGCGACGATGCCCGCGTATTTGCTCAACGTCAACGATCCCGAGCCCGCGATCAATCTCGTCGATCAGAGATGGCGTGGCGACTTGCCGGCGACGTTTCTTTACAACGAAAAAGGCGAAGTCGTTTACAAACACATCGGCCGCGTGGATGTAGCCGAACTGCGCGCCGAGATCGAAAAGTTGGTTAAGAAAGGTGAGTAGGGTTCTTTGTTCTTAGTGCTTAGTTCTTTGTAAGCCGACGGCGATAGAATTGCCTCGACAAAGAACCAGGCACTAGGAACAAAGCTCAGACAATGATCACTCCCGAAGTTATCTCCGCCCACAATCTCACTCCCGAAGAATACGAGCGAATAAAAGAGTTGCTTGGCCGCGAACCGAGTTTCACCGAACTCGGCATCTTCTCGGTCATGTGGTCTGAGCACTGCTCCTACAAATCTTCGCGCATACATTTGAAGCGCTTGCCGACCACGGGCGCGCGCGTAATCGTGCCGCCTGGTGAAAACGCCGGTGTGGTCGATCTCGGCGATGGCTGGTGTGCTGCTTTCAAGGTCGAGTCGCACAATCATCCGTCGTTCATCGAACCGTTTCAGGGCGCGGCGACGGGTGTTGGCGGAATCCTGCGCGACATCTTTACGATGGGCGCGCGGCCGGTCGCGTCGATGAACAGTTTGCGTTTTGGTTCGTTGGACCATCCGCAATATGGACGGCGGAATCGATCGTTGCTGGCGGGTGTGGTTGCGGGCATCGCGCATTACGGAAACGCTTTCGGCGTTGCGACTGTCGGCGGTGAGGTCGCGTTTGATGATGCTTACGCGTTGAATCCGTTAGTGAACGCGTTTGCGCTCGGACTCGTGCGGCACGACCAGATCTTTTTTGGCAAAGCGACGGGCATCGGAAATCCGGTTTTGTACGTCGGCGCGAAGACGGGACGTGACGGTATTCACGGTGCGACGATGGCGTCGGCTGAGTTTGACGAAGAAGCACTGGAGAAACGTCCGACAGTGCAGGTTGGCGATCCGTTTCTCGAAAAGCTTTTGTTGGAAGCTTGTTTGGAAGCGATGCGCAGTGGTGCGGTGGCGGGAATTCAGGACATGGGCGCGGCGGGTTTGACGTCGTCGTCGTGTGAAATGGCCGCGCGCGCGGGCACGGGGATCGAGTTGGATCTCTCATTGGTGCCGCAACGCGAACAGAACATGACTGCGTACGAGATGCTGTTGTCGGAGTCGCAGGAGCGGATGTTGGTGGTGGCGCATGCGGGTCGCGAGCGTGAGGTTGTGGACATCTTTCGCAAGTGGGATCTGGACGCGGTGGTGATCGGGCGCGTGCGCGATACGCAGCGGATGCAGGTGATTCATAACGGCGAGACGGTCGCGGATATTCCGGTGGAAGCGTTGACGGATGAAGCGCCGCGTTACGAGCGGCGAATGCAATCCACAGATTCCGCAGATTCCCCGCATTCGAGACAGCAAAGTACAAAGATCAAAGAACCAAGCTCGTTTACCGAAGCACTTCGAACACTTCTCGCTTCAGGAAATGTCGCTTCGAAGCAATGGGTTTACCGGCAGTACGATCATATGGTCAGGACGAATACTGCGATTTTGCCGGGTGCGGATGCGGCGGTGGTGAGAATTAAAGAGACGCGCCGTGCGCTTGCGATGACGCTCGATGGAAACGGTCGATACTGCGCTGCGAATCCGCGCGAGGGAGCGAAGCTTGTCGTTGCCGAAGCTGCGCGCAATGTGGTTTGTGTTGGCGCGCGTCCGATTGCGATCACGAATTGTCTTAACTTCGCTTCGCCGGAGCGGCCGGAAGTTATGTGGTCGTTCTCGGAAGTGATCGACGGCATGGCGGAAGCCTGCCGCGCGTTTGATACGCCCGTGGTTTCCGGAAACGTTTCGTTCTACAACGAGACTGAGGGCCGTGGCATTCTGCCGACGCCCGTGATCGGAATGGTCGGGTTGATGGAAGACGTGCGCCGCGTTATCACACCGGGATTTAAAAAGTCGGGCGACGTGATCGCGTTGCTCGGGACAACGCAGGAAGATCTCGCGAATAGTGAATACGCTGTGAGTGTCGGTGGCATGACGACGGCGGAAATTGTCGCGAGCGGTGTAGTTCCGGAGTTGGATTTAGAGCGTGAGCTCGCGGTGCAACAAGTTACTCTCGAAGCTGCGGAAGCCGGTCTACTCGCTTCCGCACACGACTGCGCCGATGGCGGCCTGGCTGTCGCTTTGGCTGAGTTATGTTTCTCTTCCCTCGGCAGAGAAGCGATCGGAGCCGAAGTAGATCTCAAAGGAACCATCAACGCGACCGCACAACTCTTTAGCGAATCACCGTCACGGATCGTGATCAGCTTTGACCGGGCCGCACTGGAATCCATTCGTCAAATCGCCGCCGAAAAGAACGTTCCGTTTGAAGTACTCGGCGCTGTTAACGGAACACAGTTAAAGATTCGATCTGGGGAAACCGAACTGATCGCCGCCGAAGTCGCGGATCTCGAATCGACGTGGCGCAATGCGCTCTACCGATCGCTGAAAGCTGAAGAGTTGGTTACCAGTTAAATGTGCATCCCGTAATTTATCTCAACAAGACCATGGTGGAAGCGACCAAAGCACGGGTCGCGCCGGTATCTTCCGCCATGCTCTACGGTCGCGGAGTCTTCACTACTCTCGCCATCTACGATTCCAAACCATTCCTCTGGTCCAAACACTGGCAACGTCTGACCGCACACGCCGCGAAGCTCGACGTCGATCACGCCGGCTGCACGGAGAAAAACGTCGGCGACGCATTGGCGAAACTGATCGCCGTAAACCAGGTGAAAGACGGCCGCGCGCGCGTGATCATGCTGGCTCGCAGTGGACGCGATCTCTGGAAATCGAAAATGCCCGGCGGCAAGAAAACCGATCTGCTGATCATGACCGGCGATCCGCCGATAGCGCCGCCCAACGGTTTCTCGCTCGCGGTTTCTCCCTATCGCATCAACACCTTCGCCCCACTAACCGGAATCAAGAGTCTGAATTATTTGAACAATGTCCTCGCGTGGGAAGAAGCGCAAAGCCGCGACTTCGACGAGGCAGTTGTCTTGAACGAACGCGGCGAGATCGCGTCCGCGACAACGTCGAATCTGTTTTGGGTGAAGAATGGTACTGTTCACACGCCAAACTTGAGCACGGGCGCGATGGCGGGCGTCACACGCGAGTGTGTGATCGACATCGCAGGCAAACATTTCCTGCCGCTGCTCGAAGGCGTTTACGAGATGGGAGATCTGACGGATGCTGATGAGATCTTTTTGACGTCCTCGGGTCTCGGCGTCGCGCCGGTAACAACTTTCGACTTCCGCCGTTACGCCATCGAACCCGGCAGCGTCACCTCAGTGATCGCGCAAGCCTTTGCTAAGCTTGTGCGCAGTTGACAGGATTTCGGAGTTTACAGGACACTGGCTCTTTGCGCGCGCGCAAGAGCATTTCCAGCAATCAATCCTAAGAAAGAGTAATTCCGCAATGAGCACCGTTACTGAAGAAGCCTCGGAGACAACTGAACTGGCGACAAACAAGTGGGTCTACCTCTTTGACGAGGGGCCCGGCGACGACAAGACGCTGCTGGGCGGCAAAGGCGCGGGTCTGTGCGAGATGACGCAGGCCGGTCTGCCCGTGCCGCCGGGTTTGGTCGTGACGACCGAAGCCTGCAACGCGTTTTTCGAGAACGACAAAAACTTCCCCGACGGCCTTTGGGAACAGGTGAAGGAAGGTCTGAAGAAGATCGAGGAAAAGGTCGGCAAGAAGTTTGGCGATCCGAATAATCCGTTGCTCGTTTCCGTTCGTTCCGGCGCAGCGTTTTCGATGCCGGGCATGATGGACACAGTGCTCAACCTCGGCTTGAACGAAGAGACTGTAAAAGGACTCGCCGAGCAAACCGGCGATCTGCGCTTCTCGCTCGATGCTTACCGGCGCTTTGCTTCGTTGTTCGGCGAGATCGTGATGGGCGTGGCCCACGAGAAGTTCGAACGCGTGCTCGATCGTTTCAAAGCACAAACGCAGGGCGGACGCGACACGGATCTCAATCCCGATCACCTGCGCGAGATCATCGCCGCGGAAAAACAGATCATCCTTACGGAACAGAGTGCGATTCCCGAAGATCCTTACGAACAACTGCGCATCGCGATCGCCGCGGTGTTCAATTCGTGGATGGGACGACGCGCGATCGATTATCGCCGCGTGAATCGTATTCCCGACACACTCGGCACGGCGGTGAATGTACAAGCGATGGTCTTCGGAAACATGGGGGCGGGAAGTGGCACTGGCGTCGCTTTCACACGCAATCCTTCGAACGGGAAAAAAGAACTCTACGGCGAGTATCTACTCAACGCGCAGGGCGAAGACGTCGTCGCCGGTATTCGCACGCCGAATCCGATCGCCCAGCTCAAGAAAGAACTGCCTGAAGTTTACGAACAGTTTGCTTCGATCGCGGGCCTGCTCGAAACGCACTACAAAGACATGCAGGACTGCGAGTTTACGATCGAACGCGGCAAGCTCTGGATGCTGCAAACGCGCACCGGCAAACGCAGCGGCGCGGCCGCGGTGCGTATCGCTTGCGAGATGGTTTACGAAAAACTGATCGACAAGCAGACCGCGGTGCAACGCGTAACGCCGCAACAGCTCGATCAACTGTTGCACCCGACTGTCGATCCGAAAACAAACGCGAGTGTACTCGCAACGGGTTTGCCGGCGAGTCCGGGCGCAGCGCAGGGACAGGTCGTTTTCAGTCCTGACGAAGCGGAAGAGATGGCGCGTGAAGGCGCGCAGGTGGTGCTCGTGCGTATGGAAACGAGCCCGGATGATTTTCACGGGATGGTTGCGGCGCAGGCCATCGTTACGGCACGTGGCGGCATGACGAGTCACGCGGCGGTCGTCGCGCGCGGCATGGGCAAGACGTGCGTCAGCGGCGCGCAGGCACTCAACATCGACTACGGCCAACAGCAGTTCACAGTTGACGGCACTGTCGTTACAAAAGGCGACTGGATCACCGTTGACGGTTCGACCGGGCGCGTGTTTTTGGGCCAGGTGCCGACGATTCAACCGACGCTCGACAATGATTTTTACAAGTTGATGTCGTGGGCCGATAAGTTTCGCAAACTCCGTGTCCGCGCGAACGCTGATACGCCGCTCGATGCGAAGACCGCGCGGCAGTTTGGCGCCGAAGGCATCGGTCTTTGCCGCACCGAGCACATGTTTTTCGGAGACAAGCGGCTCGCCGCGATGCGCGAAATGATTTTGTCAGACGGCGTTGGCGCTCGCGAAAAAGCGCTCGACAAACTGCTGCCGTTGCAACGCGGCGACTTCATCGGCATCTTTCGCGAGATGGTCGGTTTGCCGGTCACGATCCGTCTGCTCGATCCGCCGTTGCACGAGTTTTTGCCAAACGCGGAAGAGCTGAGCAGCGAACTGGCAGAGTTGAAAATGAAGTTGAAGGGTGCGGGCTCGCTAACTGAGATGGACCACGTGCTTGACGAGATCGATCACAAGCGCGCGCTGCTGCGGCAGGTGAATCGAATTCGCGAAGCCAATCCGATGCTCGGTTTTCGCGGTTGCCGCCTCGGGCTTTTGTTTCCCGAAGTCACGCGTATGCAGTGCCGCGCGATTTTCGAAGCCGCGTGCAAAGTGCAGGGTGAACGTCAGAAAGTCGAACTCGAGATCATGGTGCCGCTCGTTTCGGTGAGTGAAGAATTGCGGCAGCAACGAGGGTTGATCGACGAAGTCGCACGGCAAGTGATGGGCGAGCACGGAATGACGATCGAATATCTCGTGGGAACGATGATCGAGTTGCCGCGCGCGGCGTTGATGGCCGATCGGATTGCGGCGCACGCACAGTTCTTCTCGTTTGGCACAAACGATCTCACGCAAACGACTTTTGGTTTGAGCCGCGACGACTCCAGCCGGTTCCTGCCAAACTACATCGAACGGAAGATCATGGCCGACGATCCGTTTCAGGTTCTCGATCGCGACGGCGTAGGCCAGTTGGTCCAACTCGGCACTGAGCGTGGACGTACGGCGAAACCGGGTTTGAAGGTCGGAATTTGTGGCGAGCACGGCGGCGATCCGCAGTCGATCGCGTTCTGCAACGAGATTGGTTTGGATTACGTGAGTTGTTCGCCGTTCCGCGTTCCAGTCGCACGTTTAGCTGCGGCGCAGGCCGCGTTGACTCCGGTGCAAGCCGACGTGTGAGTTGGTCACCCCAATTTGCACGGACGGAGCGCGGGCGGCTCGCCCGCAAAGACCAAATTGCGCACGACCTTAAACTGCG
>DATELP010000087.1:0-51757 GCA_035276425.1 Pyrinomonadaceae bacterium | reverse complement strand
CGGCAAGTGGTCCAACAGGTACGCCCTTAAAGACTCCGGACCCGCACCGTTCGTCATGGTGACGTAAGCGACCAAAATTTTATTGCCCGCGCCATCTTCACGATCGATCACCGCGACCTCGCCCACGGAAGTGTTCGCGCGCAGCAGGTTCTCGATCTCACCCAACTCAATCCTTACGCCGCGAATCTTCACCTGAGCGTCGCGCCGGCCGAGTATCTCGAAATTACCGTCCGGAAGGAGCCGGCCGTAGTCGCCGGTTTTGTAAATAACGTCGGCGGGATCACTATTGAAGGGGTTTTGGATAAAGACCTGTTTGGTCAGTTCCGGTTCGCCGTAATAGCCGTGCGAGCGGTAAGGCGTCCTTACATAGATCTCGCCGATGTCTCCGACGCTACAGGGCTGGCCCTGCTGGTCGATCACCATCATCGCGGCGCCGCGGATCGGTTTACCGATCGGAACCGAAGACTTCGCAGCGTCTGCGGGTTCAACGCAATGCCAACTCTTGAGGATGGTCGTTTCAGTAGCGCCATAGGTGTTAAGCAACTTGATCCGCTCGCCGAATACTTCCATCCATCGCTTCACGTCTGCCGGATACAAGTGTTCACCGGCCAGAACGACGTATTGCAGTGCTTCGAAATAGCGATCGTTAAGGCCGTGATTAATGACCGACCGGAACACCGACGGCACTAAGTGCAGCACTTCGATCTGTTCGACGTCGATCCAATCGATCAACCTGCCCGCGTCGAGCAAAATCTCGCGGCTTTCAGGCGCGCAAACTAACCCGCCCGAGCACAAAGGGACAAAGGCGTCCTTCAGAAACCCGTCAAATGAAGGAGAAGCCAATTGACTAACCCTTGTGCCCGGACGGGCGCCTACTGTTTCGATCTCCCACCTGATGAAATGGTCGATGCCGTTAAGGCGTCCGAGAATCGCCTTTGGTTTGCCGGTCGAACCTGAGGTGAAGTAGATGGAGCAGGGCGCATTTGGATTTGCTGGAATGATTGCTGGAGTGAATCCGTTTGTCGCAGGCAGGTTGTCGATCAGGATTATTTCCGGAGCCGACTCAAGTGTACTGAATACTCGCTGCAAGCGTTCCTGGAATCGTGAATGAGTGATGCACCACTTCGGTGTTGTCCGCTCAAACATCGCTTCCAATCGTTTCGGAGGAAACGACGGATCGAGTGCGCAAAACACGCTGCCGGTCTTTAGCGTCGCCAGTATCGACGAGACTACGCCGATCGGATCGGTGAGAAAGATTGCGACGATCGAATTCTCTGCGGCGCCACGTTGGGCCAGCAAGTGCGACAACCGTTGCGCGTCCGTTTGCAGTTCACCATACGTGACCCGCCGCACTCCGTTGTCGATCGCCGTCAAACCGGCAAACTGCGCCGCGGTCTGGTCAAACAGATCCTGGACCGCTGCGTACTGGCTGAGTTGCGTAACCATAAATGCTGCTCGTTGCTGGACAGGATTTACAGAAGTGACAAGATTGCCTCAGGAAATAAGCTCATCTTGTCCATTCTGGAAATCGTGTCAAAGACTTAGTTCAAATCAGGCAGGTCGAATAACTCGAGAAACAGACCGAAGGTGAGCACGACAATCAACAGATCGTCGTCGAGTGTGAGGTTCAGCCGAAAACCTTTTTCCGAATACTGCTTCTTGAGATATTCGACCGTGTCCGGATTGAAATATCCCTGTCGCTTGATTCGCTCGTAAGAGAGCAGGTCGTAAACCCATTCGATCTTCTGTTGAAGTAAAGCCGGACTGCCCGGAGCTACGAAGCCGAACTTCTCGCGATTGACGATCTCGTTCGGAATCAGGTTTTCCGCGGCTTTCTTGAGAATGTATTTTTCCGTGAAGCCGTGCAGTTTCAAATCGGGCGGTATTTGCGTGCAGAACGTGACCAGGTCGATGTCGAGAAACGGATAGCGGGCCTCGATGGAGTTGGCCATCGTCATGCGATCGCCATGATCGGCAATCAGGTGGTGGCCCAGGCGCAGTTTGAAGTCGAGGTACGATCGCTTGTGCAGCGGATGGCGCCCGCGCAAACGTTCTTTATTGATGACGGGAAAGTTTGAGCAGTCAAACTCGTTGAGGCGATCGCTGATAGACTCAGCGTAGAGAGCTTGTTTGACTTCCCTGAACGGGTATTCGTCCTTCTCGTAATAAAGATTCTTGTCGCCCCAGAACTTTTCGCGAATCTCGTCGCCGAGGATCGTATCCAGGTCCTGGCTCTTGCCGTTGTTGTTCCGGCCTTTATCGAAACGGTAACCGACATAGCCTGCGAACAACTCGTCCGAGCCTTCGCCGTTCAGGACCACCGTGACGCCCGTTTGCCGGGTCTCGCGTGACAGCGCCAAAGAGGCAGTGTTGTATGTCTCTTTGAGCGGGCACTCTGAATGAAATACGGCGTCTTTTAGTCTCGACGCGATATCACTGTCGTTGAACGGTATCTCGTGATGAATCGAGCCGACCGAGTCTGAAACCAGCCGCTGATACTTCGCCTCGCACAATCGCTCGTCGCTAAAGCTAATCGAAAACGAATGTCTTTGCACGTCCGGCGACACACGCCGGATCATCGCAGCGATCAGAGATGAATCGAGACCGCCACTCAGGAAAAAACCGACCGGCACGTCAGCCTGCAAGCGATATCTCACTGATTGCTCGAGCCGATCGCGGAGTGTCTCGGCGTAGTGACTTTCCGGTTTTCCATCCATCGCGTCGGCAGCCAGCGGGTAGTCGAGGTCCCAGTATTCTCTAACGGACACGTCGCCGTTTCTGACCACGAGAAAATGACCGCTCGGCAAGCTATAGATGTTACGAAACAGCGTTTGCGGACTGATCGCACCCGGTAACGAAAGCACCTGGTCCAATCCGGTCAGGTTCACCTCGCGCGGCACGCTCGGGTGCTTGAGAATCGCTTTTATCTCTGAAGCAAAGATCAGAAATCCATCCACGACCGTGTAAAAGAGCGGGCAGATGCCAAACTGGTCGCGCGCCAGAAACAGCGTGTGGTCCTTGCGATCGTAGATCGCCATCCCAAACTGCGCGTTCAGGCGGTTCAGAAAACCAACGCCTTGCTCTTCGTACAAGTGGACCAGCACTTCAACGTCGGTCTTGGTGCGAAAACTATGTCCCTTCTGCTCCAGCTCGCTGCGCAGCGCGCGGTAGTTGAAGATCTCGCCGTTACAACTGAGAACGACCGATCGATCTTCGTTGAACAACGGCTGATCGCCCGTTTCGAGATCGATAATCTTCAAGCGCCGCGTTCCCAGGCCCGCGTTCGGCTCGACGTGGTAGCCGCGTGAATCCGGCCCGCGGTGAATGAGCGCGCTCGCCATGCCGTCGAGGATGTGTTCCTCGACGCGCCCGCTGCGATTGAGATCAATGTAACCAACTATCCCGCACATTAGAGACTCGCCAAACTTTGATTGAAGCTATCGATAAGTAACTGCCGCTCGGTGTCGACCTGGTATGAGATGGAAGAAAGAGCAGCGTCAGAATTGCTCGTGAGGTCGATGATGATGCGCTTGAAGTTTTCCAGCATGCGATCGATGGTCGCGTCGTCAAACCGGCTGCCCATGTAAACGATCCGGAAATGGAACCGCTCTCCAGGCTCAACAACCAGCGCGAGCGGTACATTGTTTCGTTCGATGAGACTGACCCCGACGACCTGGACCGATGACGACGAATCCGGCATCGAGACCATCCGCGGCAGGTTTTGAAAGATCACCACGCTCTCGAAAAGCGGCTGACTTCGCGGCACTTCGCTCCACGACTGAATCCGCACCAGCGAACAAAACTCAAAACGGCGTGCCTCTGCCTGTTGTTTTTGAATGTCCTTCAACCACGCGACAACTTGTCCACCAGTCGGTACGTTAACTCGCGCGGGCAATGCATTCACAAACACACCTACCGCCGAATCGATTCTCGGAATCACTGCCGACCGGCCCGACACGACACTCGCAAACAGAACGTCGTTGGTCCCACTGCGCCGGCTCAGAAACAAAGCCCACGCGCCCAGGATGATCGTGTTAAGCGTTAGCCGGTGTAAGGTTGAAAACTTTTGCAGGTTTTCCGAGTTGTACTCGTCAAGGTAAACGATCGTCTCTTTGAAGTTTGGCTGCTCGGAAACGTCGTGCAGTGGCGTCCGGTCATAGTTCAATGACGTCGGCCGAGTGAAACCGGTGAGCGTCTTGCGCCAGTAGACTTCGGCGTCCGCTTCAGACTGTTGTTGTAGCCACTTGATGAAGTTGCGATAAGGTACCGGCGGCGCCAGTTCGACTGGTTGTCCGGTGACGATACCGTGGTAGAGCGCGAGCAGCTCACGCAAAATGACCTGCATGGACCAGCCGTCCATTAACAACAGGTGAAACGACCACAGGAATTCGTAAGTGTCCGTTTCAGTGCGGATCAAAGTGGTCCGCATCAACGGCGCCTTCTGCAAATCGAATCCCGACTGAAAGTCTGTTTGCATAAACGCAGCCAGACGTTCGGCCGACTCTGCAGGAGGAAGCTCGCTCCAGTCGTGCATGGCCCATGGCAACTTCAAGTGCCGGAGAACAACCTGCAGCGGTCCACCCGCCGCCGATAGCACGAAAGCAGTGCGCAGAATCTGATGGCGGTCCAGCACGCCTTGAAGCGCCTGCTTGAAAGCCGCCAAATGGAGATCGCCGCGCAAGGTGTATCGTTGTTGGTTCAGATACACGCCTGCCTCGGGAGTATCGAGAACGTGGAACAGCATGCCTTGTTGAAAAGGCGTCAGCGGATAAACGTCCTCAAAATTTGCCGTGAGCGACGACATCAGTTTGTTCAATTAGCGGGTTTGTTTGAGTTCAAGCTTTAGCTTGTCCGCAGCGCGGCAGCCTGAAGGCTGAACTCAGAACTACGCAAAACTAGGCGGTGGCTTGGGCTGATTCGGCAGGCTTCGCGATCAGGTCTAAAGCGTCAGGCACGGCGAACTGCAGTTCGTTGTTGCAGAACTCTTTCCACTGTTCGCTGACGTTGTTGAAAATCACGTCCTCGCCCGCCCAGATTGATTTTGTAACCGTGTAGTCCTGGTGCAGGAAAACCACGTCGTCATCGTTGAGATCCTGAACTTCGCTGGTCCAACCCGAGTAGCGGCGAAGATCGCTCACGTGAAAGGCCGTGCAATACTTGCGGTCGGACGATTGAACCGCTCCGGCTTTCGCTTCCGCTGCTCGCAAAAGTTTGACTGCTTCTGCGTGTCCGGCAGCGAGCGCAATCATTTGCGGTGTTCGCAAATCACGGCCAACCGCGATCGGATCGGCGCCGCGTTCGAGCAGCAGGTTGATGATTTCGAGCTGACCGCTTCCGGCGGCCCAATTCAGAGGCGTCCAGCCTTGCTTGTCCTGCTGGTTCAGCTCGGCGCCGGCATCAATCATCTCCGCAACAGACGCGCGGTTGCCGGACTTGATCGCCTCGATAAATTCCATTTGACTCATAACATTTCCTCCAACAAGTGCAATCTTGTTAATAGTGTTAATCCTGTCAACGCTTCGGCTGCTGTTAGGTAAGCAGTTCTTCTACTCGAGTGGACAATTGCGAGATGCTGGGGAATTGATAGACGTCGTCCAGCTTGACCTCCGGATGCAGCTCCTCACGCAGTCTGCGGAGCAGCCGAATCGCAGTCATTGAATCGCCACCGAGCTCAAAGAAGTTTGCTTCGAGATTGATGCCTTCAACTGCCAGCAGTTCTTCCCACATCGCCGAGATTCGCTCGCGGACGTTCGGCGCCACGAGCGACGAGTCTGACGAAACAACGCGGGCGGGTTGTTCGTGATGCTCGATCGACGACGCGAGTTTGAGCCGATCCACTTTGCCGTTTGGCATCAACGGCAACGCATCCACTCGGTAGAATCGAGTCAGCGAAAGCACTTGCGGCAGCAGACGATCCTTCGCAAAACTCCTGACCTCACGCTCCGTCAGGTCAGACTGTTCCGTTGTAAAGAAACACGCGATCACTGCCAGACCGTCAGCGTCGGAAGCATTCGTCACCACGGCGATGTCGGTTATTCCCGCGTGTTCCGAGAGAATGCTTTCAATCTCGTTGAGCTCGATCCGGTAGCCGCGAATCTTGACCTGCCGATCTTTTCGTCCAATCAACTCGAGATTGCCGTCGCTGAGCCATCGCCCCAGGTCGCCTGTCCGGTACGCTCTTCTCTGCAATCCCTGATACTCGAGCGCACAGAATCGACTGTTAGACTGGTCGTTGAGATAACCACGCGCGAGCCACTCGGAAAGGATCACTATCTCGCCGATCTCACCAGGCTCATTTGGCTCATCCAACTCGTCGACGACCAATATTTGGGTATCAGGAATGGGCCGGCCAACAGGAACGTTAATCGACTCCGGCGTCTTCGTGTCCGGAATACGATAGAACAGCTTGATCACTGTCGACTCGGTTGGTCCGTAGAGATTGAACAGCGCGATCTCACTACCGAAACGTGCGCGCCAGCCGCTTACATCCTCCCAACGAAGCATGTCGCCCGAAATCAACAACGCTCGCAGGAAACGAAAAACGTCCGCGTCTAAGGGCGAAACAGGTAATTGCAAAATCGATCTCAACAGCGTGGGCACGCAGCACATCATCGTGATCTTGCTCTCGTGGGCCCACTCGACGAAGCTGCGCGCATTCATCACTGTCGCCCTATCGGCGATGCAAACACGCGCGCCGCAAATTAGCGGCACCAGCAGTTCTTTGAGAGAAAAATCGAAGGAAAGCGGCGCTGACTGGCTGAACCGGTCAGCTTTGTTCACCGCAAATTCTTTGGCTTGCCAGCGGAGATAATGGATCAGACTCTGGTGACTGCCGACAACACCTCGCGGGCGTCCTTCAGACCCGGACGTGTAGATCACGTAGCAACTGTCTTCGTCGATGAGCGGGTTCTGAAATCCTTCGTAGGCGAGCCTCAAGTTGCCATTCGAACGCGGATCGCCCGCGACCACTCCAGGCCGCGACGGCAGACTGACCTTGCTCACTGCCTCAGCAACGCCGGGCTTGAGCGCGGGATCCGTTAGCACGATTCGCGGAGACGCGTCGTGAATCATCGTTTCCAGCATCTTCGCCGGCGTTGTCGGATTGATCGGCACGACAATGCCGCCCGCTTCCCAGATCGCCAGCATCAGGGGCAGCGTTGCTAATGAACGCTCTTGAAACATTGCCACTGTCTGTCCCGGCTTGAGTCCTGACTTTCTCAACTCCTGGCTTATTTCGAGAGCCTGAGTCTTGAGTTGTCGATAAGTCAGACGGGCGCCGTTGTGTTCGACAGCAATGGAGTCAGGGGTTCGATCGGCTTGATCGAAAATGAGTTTCTCAATGCGCTGCATAGCAGTGTGCCGCGATTGTGCCTCGTCAGAACGAGTTGAAGTTGTAAGTTGAGTGTGAGAGTAAGACAGGCTACCGCCGTTTAGGATTGGCTAATCCTAGTTCGGGAACAGAAGGTTGCCGAGTAAACCATGACTTCAATAGTCTGTCAACCACTTATTGGTAAGATGGTGTTGATGCAATTTTTGTGAACAGAAATACGCCGAAGGCGTTGTCTAATTTCAGCCCGCGGTTGGAGCTTGCGACAACCGTGGGTTGAATATTTTGTCTCCAATCAACCCTGTAAAGGGTTTACAAACGTGGCGAACCCTTTTTAATAGTTGATTCGTTCTGTTTGATTCGTATCCCAGGGTTCTCACTTACGCTCGAACCTCTGGGCTGAAATTAGTCAACGCCTTCGGCGTATCGCTAACACGGTGTCATGAACAAGATCTCTTGCGTTGCGCTTGCAATCGCATTGTCGCTGAATGGCACGATCGACGGCGTGACGTTGCGCCATTCATCCAGTTGATCGTCGCGATGCGGGCTCGTCAGTTCACCGGATTCGCCGAGCGGCAAGCAGAGACGCGTCGCGTCCCAATCACCCAAATCGGCGATGAAACGCATTGAGACTCGAGCACCCGCGTTTACCGTGGGCATAGAACCGTCAGTATTTTGTGGAAAGCTGCGCGTAGCGAATCGTTGACCCGCTGGGCCGAGCTTTTCGAGCGGATGCGGAAAGCGGACTTCAGCAAGACGGCCCCAGGTCCACTCCTCGGGATCTGCGCCGAGATGCTCCGTGAGCGCATCGATCGCTTCGCGATAACACGCCAGCAGCAGAGCGTCGTAGGAACCAAACTCGTGCGGCAACCATTCCTTACGGCGTTCGGCGATCATTTTGTCAACAACCGTTCCTTCGTTGCGCCATTCGTACAGTTGCGCGCGATCTTTCCCTAAGATCGCGGCCAGCATGTGGTTGCGAAACGCTTTGCGCATCTCGCTTACCAGCGGCAACACTGTCGATTCCGGCGTTGAATAACCGTCCCAGCCTTCGAGTTTCTCGATTAATGCCGACCACTCAGTAGAACTCTGTTTGAACGGTGCGACGATTTTTACGAGTTCCGCGGCGAAGATCGCATCGGGGTACGAATAAGTGTCGCCCTGGATGTTGAGAAAGTCGCCGGCGTCAAACTTCGCTTTCGTTTGTAACAGTTCGTGAATACGTCGCGCGCGATAAGGTACTCGCCAGTTGTGACTCAGGTGATAAGGATACGCATCATTCACGATCCGTTGATTCGCACTCACGATCTGCATAGCCGGCGGATCGAAGGCGTGCGGCAAGTCTTCGAACGGTATGAACCCCATCCATTCGCCATCGTCGGTCGTGCCGTCATAAGGCAAGCTACCATCGCCGCTCTTCCTGACTGGAATGCGACCCGCACTGTAGTAACCGATGTGTCCGTTAGTATCAGCATAGGTGAAGTTCTGCGGCGGACCGCTGTAGCTTCTCAGCGCCGCGACAAACTCGTCCCAGTTGCGAGCACGATTGATAGCGAGAAACGTGTCGAGATCGATAACGTCCGTGTCCAACGCCGTCCAGCGCACTGAAAGTCCAACCGAGCCCTGTTCGAAAATCACTGGACCATGACGCGTTACTTTGACTTCGAACTTGATCGACTCAGCGTTTCGCACAGCGATCTCTTCCGTTCGCACGTCGGCCGCGCGCCAGCCTGCTGGCGTCTTGTAGAGATCAGTATCGCCTGCTTCAAACTCTTCAAAGTAAAGGTCTTGCACGTCAGGGCAAAGATTCGTTATGCCCCACGCGATCGACTCGTTATGCCCGATCGACACGCCCGGCATTCCCGGTACCGCAACTCCTGCGACCCGCAAATCGCCGGTGCTCAAATGGACGATGTGCCAGATTGAAGGCGACGTCGGTGGCAGGTGCGGATCGCTGGCCAGCAATGGTTTACCTGAAAGAGTTCGCGCACCGCCAAGAACCCAACTGTTGCTGCCCACTTCCCTGTCGCCGCTGGCCGCTCCGCGCGAGCGTTGTATCGTTCGCAAGACTTCGGAGAGGATTGCACGCTGTTTGTCGCTGAACTCTCCGGGTTCATAAGGCCGATATCGTTCCTCAAGTAGATCCAGTGGAGAACTCTGCGGCAGTAACCACTCGACTCGTTCGCGTGGCAAATCGCTCAGCAACGCGCGAAAGATGTCTGCATCAACTGTGAACGAGAGCTGCTGTGCAAACAGTTTTACCAGCGCCAGCGAATCAACCGCATTCCACTCCCTGGGCTGATACTGAAGCACTTGAAATTCCGCCGGCAACGATTTCGTGTCGCACCTCGCGATGAAAGCGTTCACTCCGCTCGCGTACGACTCGAGCGTTTCACGCGTTTGAGCCGACGCGCGGACAAGCAGCTTTTCGGCCACCAAACGAAATCCATAAATCCGATGAAGCTTGTCTACCTCGACTGCGCCCGGGCCAAACACTTCAGCCAGTTCGCCGCGCGCCGTGCGTCGCAGGAAGTCCATCTGCCAGAGACGATCGCTCGCCGTGGCATAGCCCTGCGCGAAGTAAAGATCCGCTTCGTTCGTTGCCTCGATGAACGGAATGCCGCGTTCATCACGTCGAATCGTGACTTCATCACGAAGCGACGGAACAACGATCGAAGTCTTACTGATCTTCGGTTTCAGTTTTGCTGCGTCCGCGATCACCGTTCAACCTGAATGCAATCAACTCTTCGACACTAAACCTGACCAGGAATGAATCCTCGCCCATCGGCGCGACTGCCGGTGAAAGCACATCGCAAGGTACTCTCAGCCGCTGAAGTTCTTTCCTCAGCCCGGCGATCACGAAACCGTAAAAGTGCGTTCGCCCTTGTGACGCGCAATGACGGCAGGCGGCTTTAATCAACTCGGCGAGCACGCGTTTGCCATTGTGAGACGGCTGCGAAATCGCGAGGCGGCCAAATTCGACGCCGTTGACCTTGTCGTATTGGAAGTCGTAGTAGTCGTCGATGGTCCACTTGTCGCCGGCGATGATTCTCACCGCGCCGATGATCTTTTCCTCTTCATTGAGCATCACGACGTGAGTGGCCTTCTCGTCAAACTCGTCGGCGCTCCAATGTTCCAGGTGATTCGAATTGCGCCCGCTGTGGGTGTAGGCGGCGCGCCTGAACTGAACGATGTCCTCGACCAGATGAGGATCGTAGTCGGATATTTTGATCATTGTTCCCCCTTAACATGGCCCATGCGCACGAGGATTTGCCGGTTTGTGTCTTTGAAACCGGTGCGGCCGTGCATGTACCTGGAGTTATCGAAGATGAGAATATCGTTTGCCTGCCAGTGCGTACTGTGCGTGCGCTCGTTGGCATAACCGGATATTTCCTCGAGCAGATCGTGTGGAAACGGCGAGCCGTCGCTCAACGTCGGCACGTATTGATGTTTTGGATAAAACTCGGTCGCCTGGCGATAGTGATAGATCAGCAGCGAGTTGCAGAACGATCGTTTGTTGCCCCAACGCGTTGGGATGACGCACAGCGTTTGGAAAACGCCTTTTAAAATGTCATCGTCGAATTCGGCTTCCAGGTTTTGCCAACTCGGCAAGCGTGTCGTCATCACTTTCAACTTCGCCAAGGCTGCTTCTTTTGAACTGACGCCGAGTGAGGCGCGCCAACGTTCCGGCGTCGCGCTCCAGCGCCACTTCAGGATTGCGTCGTTAACAAACTTCTGCGTATTCGCGGGGAGTGCGTTGAGCAGTTCTACGCCGTCGCAGAGATTTGTTTGTCCACCGGGATCGCTCGGATCGGCGGGCCTGACGCAGTAGAGCATCAACAGATCGGGACAACCGGGCGCGTACGAGCCTTCGCGATGCAAAGGTATGTAGTCCATTCCTTTGTTGACGGTTGCGGTGGTTCCATCGGCGTTAACGGCGTCGCGTTCGACCGTCGTGCTGGTGCTGTGATGGACCATCGGCGTGATCAACTCGTCGCTCAGCGCCTCAAAATCCCCGAGCGTTGCCCCCGCACGAATAACCACCGCTCCGTGCTCCTTAAGCGCCTCTCGGACAGCGCTGCTTTCACGAGTCTCTACAACAAAAACCTTTTCACTCTGTTTGGTGGCCGAAGGTGCAGACATAACATTCCCGCCTTTTTTTGTGCCTATTTGTGGCTCAAACGTGCGCCAACAAGCTCTTTTCAACTCGAACAGCGTTGCTGAGGTCCCGCAGTACAACAAGATGCTCAAGGCTCTCAAGCACCGAGTCGACATCAATCCCGAAATCGATCAGACACGCGACCTCATCAACACCAATCGCCTTGAGACGCTCAATCATCTTCATGCACGAAGTCGGCGTGCCGATCAGCGACGAGGTCCGGTAATAGCGCTCGAACGCAAACGCCGCCATCTGATCGCGAACCTTCTCCGGATCCTGATCGCGCACGTCAACCCCGAGATTGAGACTCTCCGCGCCCGTTTCGATCAGGTTCAAGTGCGACTTGAGATACTTCGTCAGCGGCGCCCTCACCTTTTGCAACACAGCCTCGGCGTCTTCACCGATGAACGTGTGCATCATCATCACTACTTTGCCGGATCGCGGATCGTGGCCGTGTCTCGCCAGCGAGTCGCGGTAGAGTTGGATCTTCGGCGTGGCTTCTTCGAGTGACTGAGTCAGCAGCGCGGTCAGCACATGACAACCGAGTTCGCCGGCTTTTTCAAACATCTCCGGACCGCCGCTGCACGTCAGCCAGATCGGCAACTCAGCTTGGATCGGTTTCGGAAAGATTCTGAGTTCGATCTCTTTGCCAACGCCATCGCGCCCGGCGATCGGCTGACCGCGCCACAGTTCCTGCACTTCCTGAATGCCGCGAAACATCTCTTCCCTTTTCGTCGGGTACCGCTCCGGAAAGAAAGCAAAATCATTCGGCATCCAGCCTGACGTGAACGAAACGCCGGCGCGCCCTTGCGAGAGATTGTCGACAACGGACCACTCTTCGGCGACGCGCAGAGAGTTATGTAGTGGCAGTACCACGCTGCCGGCGCGCAGTTGCACGTGGTTCGTGATGGTCGCGAGCGCAGCGCTCAGCACGGATGGATTTGGATACAAGCCAGCTTTTTCGTGGAAGTGACGTTCGGGCGTCCAAACGGCTGCGAGGTGATGACGATCAGCAAACACCGCGCCTTCGCGGTAGAGGCGATACTTGTCTTCGCCGTAAACGGCGTTGTCATCAGCGAAGTAGAACAGACTGAAGTCGAGTTCGTTTTCAGGCTCAGGAAGCGGCGCGTCATCGAGCCACGGTTTGATCTGCGAGCGTGACACATGGCCATAGCATTCGAGCTTCGTTCGCTTATGCTCGATGTCTTGAAACCATTCCGAAAGAGACTTCTCACCGGGAGCAGTAATCGGCAGTGGCAACAAGTTCGAAAGCAGGCCGATGATCTGGTCCGATCCGTGTAAAGCTTGCGGCCGCTTGTCGGCCGTCACCTCAATCGTGATCTCCCCACGTTCTTGTTCGCGCAGCAACGCCAGCGCGCGCGCGCCCGCGATCACCGTCTCAACCGAAACGCCCATGCTCCGCGCAAAAGCTTCTAATCCATCGTTGTCAAAAACCTCGAGATTCAACGTCTGCAACACCGTAGCCCCGGCATCCCGTTTCCGGTTCCTGTAAAACAACTCAACGCCTGAGGCGTCCTGGCGCTCAACCCACGCCACATAATCCCGATACGCCGTCGCCTCGCCACGTGTACCACTCAACACCTCATCAAACATCAACTCAACCGAGCGTTCATCAAGCAGCACCGGATGATAACTAAGCACGATCTCAAACAACCGCGCCCCCAGCCGTATCTCCATCACCCGAAACAGCGGTGCCCGCACCGGATCGAATTCCCGCCGCGCATCCACCTCCAACAATCGCTCAACTTCCGCCTGCACTCGCTCCGGCTCAGCTCCGCAATCGTGTCGCTCATAAGCCAGCTTCACCTGCTGCCGCACCACCTGCACCGGTTCCTCAAGCTGCGTGAGAAAACACGTGCGCAAGATCGTGTGCCGCGCCAACAAGTCTCTCCACGCTTGCTCAAACGCCTCACTGTCCAATTCACCATGAACCTTCCGGCGCACCTGGACCACGCGCGCGCTGCGCGGATCGCTGAGCACATCACGCTGAACGCGTGTGAGATGGTAAACGTCTGCTACATTCTTCATTCAATTAGCTCTCTTGTGCCTCTTGTGCTTTTTGTGCCTTTTTGTGGCTCTATTCTTCTTCCTGATCGGTCTCTTTCAACAGCAGCGCGATCTTCTCTAACTCCGCCTGGCTCAAACCCGCGAAAGGCTGGTCTAGAACTGCGCTGGAACTGTCAGAACCATTCGCGCCAGCGCTGGCAGCCATCGCCAATTCCTGCGCCTGTGACGGATCGAGTATCGCCGCGAGTTCGGCGATGGTCTGGCTTTGGAAAAGCTGTTGCGGAGTGAACTGCAAACCAGCCTCGTTAATCTTGCCGCTGATCTGAATCGCCTTCACCGAATCGCCACCCAACTCGAAGAAGTTGTCGTGTACGCTGATGTCCTGAATTCCCAACATGTCCTGCCAGATCGTCGCCAGCCGTTGCTCCAGCTCATTGCGCGGCGCCATGTACGGCGAGGTTAAGTCCGCGGGTCGTGGATGCGCCGCACGCGCGACCGGCGCACTGTCTGCAACATCAGCCAGGTTAATCTGCGCGAAACTATTGACCTGTTCGATCGAAGCACGCAGGTCTTTCGTCGAAACGATCACCTGCGCAGGTGTATTCACTGAAAGAATGCGACGAAAGACCTCAACACCTTCTTCCGGCGCGATACCTTCGCTCAAACTCCGTTGATACATCGCGTCAACACCCGCGCCGTTTTCCGAAGCCCCATTCGCGCGCGCACCCGATCCGGCGAGCAACTTGATCGTTCCCGTTGCATCGTTGACACGCTTCTGACTGAAGCTGTCGATCACTACGCGTTCGACACCGTCTTCGTCAAACAACGTGATGTCGAACGTGATCGTCTCGTGACGCGAGCCACTGTCCTTCGCACGAATGTAGGCGTGAATCCGGCGCGGCAACGGCCCTTTGATACGCAGCCGCTTATAGCCCATCGGCAAGTAATGACCCTCGTTAACAAGATAGTGCTTCGCAGTACCCGTGGCGCGGTCCAGCAACGCCGGATGCAGCTTCAGGTAATCCATGTCGCCCTCGAACATTTCTGGCAGTTCGAGCGTCGCGAGAAGCTCTTTGTCGCCGAGATAAACGCGCTGAAGACTCTGCCAACGCGGCCCGAGATCCGGATCGATCTCGTCGTCGTCACGAATCACGATCTCTTTCTGGTTGCAGCGAGCAATGATCGACTTGAGATCTTCACGCGCGGGTGGATCGGCGTCGTAGTAACTGAGTTTGCCGATCGAGAACGGTTGCCATTCATCTGCTTCCCCGTTCTGTGCGACGGTGGGTTTGCTAACGACCTTGTACGAATACTCGCCGCCGTTTTCGTCGATGAGTATGCGCACCTCGCGTATCTCGTCATCGCGCAGAGCGAGTGGAGCGAGGAAGAAGGCGTCGCGAATTTCCAGCGTACCTGTGCCGCCGCGTTTCTCGACCGCCGCCCGCGCCATTTCGAGATAAGCGGTGCCGGGCATCACCGCCGCGCCAACGATCCGATGATCATCGAGCACCCAATGTTCAGTGACGCTGAAATCAGTTTGGTAGATTTCTTCGCCGCCACCACCGTTCGTAATCGCGCGATGCAACAGCGGATGACCGTTTTGGTGGTGACCGTTGCCATTGCTGGCTGGATTGGCGCGAACAGGCGTTCGTGCCGGTATCTTCTTGCTTGCCTGTTCGGCCGACTTCACAAGCATTCCGACCGATTGCCACGCGTCCCAATTGATCGAAACCGCGGTGCCGCCGTTCGTTGCGCGTTTGTAATGAGCAAACGCATCGAGATAGGCGTTGGCCGCGCAGTAATCGACGTTGCCAAAGCCGCCGAGGATCGCCGCGCGTGACGAACACATGACGAAGAAATCGAGCGGCGCGTCGTGTAAAACGCGATCGAGAACGCGCGTCCCTGCCACTTTCGGCGCAAGCACGTTCTCAGCCATCGCGGGCGTCTTGAGTTGGATCATCCCGGCGCCGGGAACTCCAGCCGCATGAATGACGCCATTGATCTCACCGAATCGTTCGCGTGCCTGTTGGACCACCGCGGTCATCTGCTCTTCATTCGTAACGTCCGCGGCCGCTAGCAGCACTTCACCGCCGACAGCTTCGATTGCTTTGATCTTTTCGTGATCCGCAGGCAGCGCTGTGCGTCCGACCAGAACGAGTCTTGCATTAACGGTCTGCGCAAGATGCTGAGCAAACTCGAGGCCCATACCGCCCATGCCGCCGGTAATCAGGTAGACACCACGATCTTTCAACTTCACCGGCGCTTCATCCGCCGCATCGATCTGGATCTGTTCGAAATCCTGCACCCAGCGATGCCGCCCACGATAAGCAACGACTCTATCTGAACTACCGCTCGCAATCTCCGCGAGCAGATCGTCAACTAATCGTTGCCTTCCCCCAGTTCCTGTATCAGCCTGCACCACATCAATAGTCCGACACAGAATGTTCTGATACTCCTGCGAGATCACGCGGCACGGCCCAAGCAGCGTCGCCTTCTCGGGACACAATTCTTCCTCGCCGGTTACCTCTTGCAAATTATTCGAAACGACGCAGATGTTGAGCTTCTCTTCAACATGCACATCAGCGGGCGTCAACGTGAGCAACTGATCGCCGAGCGCCTGCGCCAGGAAGAGCAAACTATAAAACCCACGCGCCTGCGACTCCTCTACATCTAAATCCTGTCCCTCAGGCGTTACGTTCCACAGGTGCACGATCGCCTGCGCGGTATCGCTGATCGCGCCGATCTCTTTAAACAACGCATCGTAGTCAGGACGCGATCCGGGATCGATTACGTACCGCTGGTCGTCAATCTTCTTAAATCCCGCCGCACCGCTCGCGACCGTTATAACCTCGTGGCCCAACTTCTCAAGCCGTTCACTCAACTCCTCGCCAACACCACACTCATCAACAAAGATCAGCCACCTGCGTTTCGAATCATGTGTTCCAACAGGCGTCTCCGATCGTCGCCACGACGGCGCATAGAACCAATTCCCGATCTCCGGATCCTTTCGCAACGGATTCCGCACCGAATCCCCTGCCCGCGCTTCAACCCAATACCGCTGCCGCTCAAACGGATACGTCGGCAACGAAATCCGCCTGCGTCGCTCACCACCGGAAATCTTCTCCCAATCGACACTCACATTCGCGAGCCACATCCGCCCGAGCGTCGTCAACATCGACGCCTCATCCGGCTCCTGCTCGTCCGCTCGACGCAACGAATTAAGCACGACCTGCGCAGCGCCACGCTGTGGATGATGCCGCGAAAGGACAGTCAACGTATTGCCTGGTCCAACCTCCACCAACAACCGCTCGGGATTACTGAAGATCTCACTGATGCCATCGTTAAAAAGCACTGCCTGACGAATATGCCGCGCGTAATAACCCGGATCGGTCGCCTCTTCAGCCTTGATCCAATCTCCAGTGACGTTCGAAAGGTACGGCATCGACGGCGCACTCAACTTCGCCTGCGAAACCGCTTCGGTAAACTGCTGAAGAATCGGCTCCATCATCGGCGAATGAAACGCGTGTGAAGTTTGCAGCCGCCGCCACATCAAACCCTGCGGCTTCAGCTCCGCTTCCAGTTCATCGATCGCTTCGTGTGTTCCCGAGACCGTACACAGCCCCGGCGAATTGATCGCCGCAATCGACAGCGAGGGCCGCGGCTCAATCATCGCGCGCAACTTCTGCTCAGGCAGCGAAACCACCAGCATCGATCCCGAAGGCAAACTCTGAATCAACTTTCCACGCAGGGCGACCAGTCTTAACGCATCTTCGAGCGAGAACACCCCGGCCAAACACGCGGCGACGTATTCGCCGATGCTGTGACCAACCATCGCTTCCGGCGTGACGCCCCAATGCATCCACTGCTTCGCCAATGCATATTCAGTGACAAACAGCGCCGGCTGCGTCACAAACGTTTGATTGAGTCTCTCCTTCGCGTCTTCGAGCGCTTCGTCACTCGGATAAAGCACATCGCGCAGGTCGAAACCGAGATGCGGTTTGAGAATCTCCGAGCACGTATCGATCTGTTCGCGGAAGATCGGCTCTGCCTGGTACAACTCAAGACCCATGCGCACGTACTGTGC
Source organism: Pyrinomonadaceae bacterium (assembly GCA_035276425.1). Classification (GTDB taxonomy): domain Bacteria; phylum Acidobacteriota; class Blastocatellia; order Pyrinomonadales; family Pyrinomonadaceae; genus PSRF01. The sequence goes on along the minus strand of DATELP010000087.1, from coordinate 34,159 downwards.
GCCCTGGCCCGGAAACAGGAACACTACGGGACGATTGCGTGGCTCCTGAAGACTCGTGAAAACACGCCGCGCATCGAGCGTCTCCAGCGCGCGTACCGCGTCTTCCATGTCCTGGCAAACAACCACGCGCCGGTGATTTAATTTCTTTCGTCCCACTTGAAGTGTGTGGGCCACGTCAGCCAGATCGAGCTGTGGATTGTCTTTCAAGTACGCGTGCAGATTGAGCGTGGCTGTATCGAGCGCAGTGCTCGTACGCGCGGCGAGTGGCAACAGATGCCATTTGCGTTTTGATTCTGAAGCGACAGGCTCGGGCGCTTCTTCGAGCACGACGTGCGCGTTCGTTCCACCGATGCCGAAGGAACTCACACCCGCGCGCCGCGGATCGCCGTTGCTGGTTTTCCACTCAGACAACTCCGCATTCACGTAGAACGGACTATTCGCGAAGTCGATGCGCGGATTTTCAGTTTTAAAGTTGAGACTCGGCGGCAGTTGCCGGTGCTTCAGCGCGAGCACTGTCTTGATCAAACCGGCCACGCCAGCCGCGGCGTCGAGATGTCCGATGTTCGTCTTCACCGCACCGATCGCGCAGAATCGCTTCGCGTCAGTGCTGTGACGAAACGCGCGCGTCAGCGCTTCGACCTCAACTGGATCGCCGAGCGCTGTTCCCGTGCCGTGAGTCTCGACGTAAGTGATCGTTTCGGGATTCACCCCGCTCACCGCATGCGCCTCGGCGATGACCTCTGCCTGGCCATCAACACTCGGCGCGGTGTAACCCACCTTCAGCGAGCCGTCGTTGTTGACCGCCGAACCTCTGATCACGGCGTGAATCGTGTCGCCGTCGTTTAGCGCGTCGCTCAAACGCTTCAACGCCACCACTGCGACACCATCGCCTTGCACAGTCCCCTGCGCTTGCGCGTCGAACGCACGGCAATGACCGTCAGGTGAATAGATTCCGCCGTCGAGATACGTATAACCATTCTTCAACGGGACCGTGATCGTGACGCCGCCCGCCAACGCCATGTCGCATTCAAAGTTGAGCAGACTCTGACACGCCGTGTGTACCGCAACCAGCGACGTCGAACATGCCGTTTGAATCGTCAAACTCGGTCCTTTGAGATTCAGTTCGTAAGCGACGTGCGTGGTGAGGTGATCGCCACGGTTCTGTACCGACGCTTGCAACAGACCAACCGAATCGAGCAGGTCACGATTCGACATCAGGTTCAACAGCAAGTAGCTGTTCATGCCCTCGCCGCCGTAAAGACCGATCGCGCCTTTGTAAGTCTCGGGGTCGTAACCCGCGTCTTCGAGCGCGGTCCAAACACACTCCATGAACAAGCGATGCTGCGGGTCCATGATCTCCGCTTCGCGCGGAGTGAAACCGAAGAACGCCGCGTCGAACATGTCGCCATTTTCGATCGCGCCTTTCGCTTTGACGAAGTTCGGCGAGTTCAGTCGTGACGCTTCAACGCCGGCCTTTTGCAATTCTTCGTCGCTGAAAAACTTGATCGACTCAACGCCGTCGCGCAGGTTGCGCCAGTATTCAGCGATGTTGTTCGCGCCGGGAAAGCGTCCGGCCATCCCGATGATGGCGATGCCTTCGATTTGATTCGTGTTGTTGGAACTCATCCGCCCGTCCTTGGTTCGTTATTGGCGCATGCTGACTGCCTGTCTGCGGCGCGCCGCGCGGTGCATGACTTTTTCGAATGTGGGTTTGTGACCGTTAGTGTCGCTGAAGTATTCGGCGAGCGCACTAATCGTCGGTTTGGCAAACATCTCGACGATGGAGATCTTCTTGTCGAAGCGATCGCTGAGCTTGTTGTGTACCTGGACCATCAGCAGCGAGTGTCCACCCGCGTCGAAGAAATTGTCGTTGACGCCGATGCGATCGACACCGAGCGCTTCCTGCCACACGCGCGTGATGGTTGCTTCGATCTCGTTGCGTGGTGCGACGTAGTTTTCGTCGCGAGATCTTTGCGCGGTTTCCGGTGCGGGTAAGGCGTTTAGATCGACTTTGCCGTTACGCGTTAGGGGTAACTCTTCAAGCGTGACCAGGAATGACGGCACCATGTAGTCGGGTAACTGTTCGCTTAGCTTTTGCCGCAACTCGCTGGTGTCGAGTGTGCTGTTGTCGGTTGTCACAACGTATGCAACCAGCCTTATATCAGCGTTCGCTGCTTCGCGCGCGATGACGACGGCTTGTTTGATCTTGTGCTTGAGCAGGACCGACTCGATCTCGCCGAGCTCGATCCGATGACCACGCACTTTGACCTGCGCGTCGTTGCGGCCGGTGAAGATGATCGATCCGTCTGCTGCGTAACGCGCCAAATCGCCGGTGCGGTACAAGCGAGCGCCTTCCGAACCGCTGAGATCGTCTGGAATGAAGCGCCCGGCTGTTCGTTCGGGCGAATTGAGATAGCCACGTGCGAGTCCGGTTCCGCCGATCAGAAGTTCTCCGCTGAGATGGACGCCGGTGGGCTTCAGGTTCTGGTCGAGAATGTAGGTTTGGGCGTTTGGTATCGCATGTCCGATCGTCGGCTGGCCGTGCGTGACTTGAGCCCACGTCGCATCGACCGTGCATTCAGTCGGACCGTAAACATTGAAGAAGCGCGTGCGTTGATCTTCGGCGAGGCGCGTCCAGGTGGATTCGTCGATCGCTTCACCACCGACGAGCATCAGCTTCGGAGCGCTGCTTTGGGTCAGCCCGGCGGCGAGCAGAAGTTTCAGCTGCGATGGAGTGCAATCGAGAACGTCGAGATCGTGATGGGCGATATAGTGCAGCGCACCCTTCGCGTCGAGCCGCAGTTCTTCCGGAAGAATGTGAAGCGTGTGACCGTGAAGCAGTTGCACGAGCTGTTTGACGGAAGCGTCGAAAGCGAGCGGAGCGCTGAGACCGACTTTGAGTGCGGGCCCGAGTCCAGCGTAGACCTGTTCGTGCAATGCTGCGGCGAGGTTCACCACGGAACGGTGTTGGATCATCACGCCCTTTGGCGTTCCAGTCGAACCGGAGGTGTAGATTATGTAGGCGAGATTCTCGGCGGCGGTTTCAGTTTGAAAATTATCCCCGCCTTCAGTTCGCGCATTTAAGACGACCTCACGTGTCAGCAAGATCGACGCACCCGCATCCTTCAAGACTTGATCTATGCGCTGCTGCGGATTGCGTGGATCGAGTGGGACGTAGGCGCCCCCGGCTTTCAGGATTCCGAGCGCGGCGATCAGCATTTCCAACGACGGTTCGATGCAAATGCCCACCGCGGTTTCAGACGTCACGCCTTCAGTCTTTAAATAATTGGCGAGTTGGTTGCCCCGGCGATTCAGTTCAGCAAACGTGAGTTGTTCGTTTTGAAATACGGCGGCGAGTGCGTCTGGTGTGCGTGCGACTTGTTGTTCGAAGAGTTCGTGAAGGGTATGGTCAAGCTTATAGTCGCGGTTCGTCTTGTTCCACTCGACGACGATCTGCTGTCGCTGCGCGGCGCTGACAATTTCCAGTTCGCTAATCGGGCTTTCAGGATTCGCAAGCGCGGAGTCGAGCAGCGTTTGAAACTGCTCGGCGATGAATTTGACGTAAGCTTCATCAAATCGGACGTCGTTATATTCGAACGTCGCCTCGATACCGCCGGTCTCTCCGGTCTTCAAAACTACCGTCAGCTTCAGATCGAACGGCTCTACAAAACTGTCCTGCCGATCAACCGAAATTCGCAGTCCGCCTGCCTGCCAAGGCAGCGGAATCTGTACACATTCGAAGGCGAACGCGAAGTAGCTCAGCGGACTTGTCGCCGACTCATCGAAGCTGAAGTAGTCTTGCCATTCTTCTGACTCACGCTGAAAGTGATCGATCTCGGAAATGACTTCGCCGAAGCGCAGATCGTCTGTGAACGGACAACACACCGGCAACACGCGCGCAAACAGACCGAACCCATCTTGCAGCAGTTCGTAAGATCGCCCTTCGGTTACATTTCCGACAGCAACGGTTTGTTGGGTCAAACGCCACAGCAATGTCTGCCACGCCGCAAGCAGCACCGTGGCGCTCGTTGCATCGTGTTTCGTCGCGAGCGCTTCGATACATGCGGCGTATTCAGGTGTGAAGTTGAGTTTTACAACTTGAAGCTCGCGCGGTATCTCAGTTCGCGCACGTTGCCGAGCCTGTTGACCGGGCAGTAGGGCGGCTACATTCGATAAGTCTTTTCGAGCCCAATACTCGCGTCCCTTTTCAGCATCATCATCTTCTTCAAGCGAGTTTTGCCACTCGGAGAATTGAATGTACTGAAGTGTCTCATCCTCAGATTCCGCGTTGCCGAACAGTGCCGACGCGAGGTTGCTCAACGTGCGGCGATCAGCACACAGAGCGGGCACGGTGATCGATAAAAGATGTCGATCCGGCGCAAGCGTGGTCAGGATTGCACTCACCAGCGGTCCATTCTCGGGATCGAGATCAGTCGCGTCCCACGAAATCAAGGTTTGATCCTGGACCACCTGGACCGGCATAACCACGCCCGGCAAACGTCGAAAGACTGTTCGCAGCGCCTCATGCCGCGCACAAACCTTCTCCAGCGCCTCGCGAACAACCTCGAGTCGCAGCTCACCTTCAAGCGACAACACGAGCCGCGAAACAAACGCAGAAGAGCCGCCGGTGATGTCCTGTTGCAGCTTCCAAACACGCCGCTGCTGCGGAGAAAGGCGAAAGCCTTCAATTTCAGGCTGCATGATAATGGCGTGGGTTCTTAAATAGGTCCTATCTTAATAGGTCCTATAGGACCAATAGGACCTATATTGCTTTCCCTAGCGCGGCGTAGGGTTCTGCCATCGCCACCGCGATCTCGCGCGGCGCTACGAAAGGCTCGCGGCCGTGGGCGCAGAGCATGTTGTCGAGCATGAGGATGTCGCCGGTCTGCCAATCGAAAGCGACCTGCTCCTGCCGGTACGCTTCGTAAATCTGCTCGATGTCCGCGGGCTCGATCGTCGAACCATCACCGTAGAACGTGTTGAAAGGAAGATCGAAATCATCAATCCCCGCGCGCAGCGACTCGCGCGCCGTTTTCTCGAGACTGTGAATGTTGAAAAACACCGCGTGATTGAACCAAACCGTTTCGCCCGTGCGCGGGTGTTGCCTCACCGCCGGCCGAATCTGTTTCGTGCGCAGCCGGTTCTCATCTTTCCACTCAAACTCGATCGCGTCGCGGCGGCAATGTTCTTCCACGATGCGCTTGTCGTCAGTTTGAAACGCTTCCTGCCACGACAGCCCGAGCATGTCGCCGTAGTTGCGCACGTACATCACCTGTTTCTCAACAAACCTCTGCACCACAGGCGCCGGCAGACGCTGATAGATTCGTCTGCTATCGGCGATCGGCGTGCGGCCACCCTCATGCGCGGGGCGAACACAGAAGAACCAGATCTTCATGGGCCAATTGAGCGTGTACGACTGTTCGTTGTGCAGCAGTATGTGCTGGTCAGCCGGATGATCGGTGGAAGTGTAGATGTTGCCGCTGATCGCGTGACGCGGTGAAGATCTTTCGCCGTAAGACATCAGCGACGATGCAATCGTCGTCGTGAACTGCTCGAAGTTCGCGAGCGAGTGGCCATTGAACCCGCGGAACAGCAATGCGCCGTGCTGTTGCAACCGGCTGTCGATCGTCTCGCGATTCTGCCCGGCCCAGTTGATCAGATCGACTCCTTCAATCTCCGGCTGAAACACAACCGGCAAAGCCGTCTGATCGCTGATCCGCGTTTCTCGAACGAGGTTGCGCTCCGACAGTTTCACCGCTTTCGGCTTCACGCTCAGCAGTTTCTTCAGCTTCGATTCGCGACGCTCTTCTTTGTGCTCCACCTTTTGCTTGTGCTCTTCTTCAGTGAACATCTCCAACGCACTCAGCCGCGCATCGGCGTCAGTCACGATCGACCGCAACAGGGTTTCGTAGTGACCAGTCATGCGATCAATCCTTGAAGAATCGAACAGATCCGTGCTGTAACGCACCGAACCACGAATCTCGCCATTCGGCGTTTGATTCAACGCCAACGTGATGTCGAAAGCCGTAGTCGCTTCCGTCATCTCGATCGGCTCGATCGTGAGATCGCCGATCTCCAGCGCCGGCATCGGATTGTTTTGGAAGATGAACATCACCTGGAACAGCGGATTGCGGCCGAGGTCGCGTTCCGGCGCAAGTTCCTCGACGATCTTCTCAAACGGCATGTCCTGATGCGCGTACGCACCCAATGTGACTTCGCGAACACGGCCCAACAGTTCGCGAAACGTCGGATTGCCAGCGAGACTCGTACGCAACACGAGCTGATTGGCGAAGAAACCGATCAGCGGTTCGATCTCACTGCGATTGCGGTTCGCGATGTCTGTTCCGACAACGATGTCGTCCTGATTGCTGTAGCGATTCAGCAGGACCTTGAAACCCGCGAGCATCAGCATGTAGAGCGTCACGCCTTCACGACGGCTGAACGAACCGAGCGACTCCGCGAGATCCGCAGGCAATGTAAAGAAGCGGCGCGCACCGCGAAAACTCTGCACCGATGGACGTGGACGATCAGTCGGCAATTCCAGATTTGCGATCTGTCCGAGTTGCTTTTTCCAATAAGCAATCTGGTTTTCGAGAACTTCGCCCGTGAGCCATTCGCGTTGCCAGTGCGCGAAATCCGCATACTGCACCGGCAGCTCCGAAAGTGGTGATTCCTTATCGGAAGCAAACGCCCGGTAAAGCGAAGCCAGTTCCTGCGTGATCACACCGAGCGACCAGCCGTCGGAGATGATGTGATGCATCGTGAGCAGCAGTACGTGCTTGTTCTCCGCCAGTCTTAACAAACGGAACCGCACGAGCGGCAACCGTTCGAGATCGAATGAGTATCGCCCTTCTTCAGCGCAAACGCTCTCCAGCGTTGAACCTGAAAGATTCGTTAGCGGCAACGCGATCGAGTATTCCGGCGCGACGATCTGTATCGGCACTCCGTCCTTAACAGCGAGACTCGTACGCAGCACTTCGTGACGTCTGAGGATCTCGTTCAGCGCCTTTTCCAGCGCGCCACGATCGAGTTGACCAAGCAAACGCACCGCTACCTGAATGTTGTAAACGGTGTTGCCTGACGAGAGTTTGTCGATAAACCAGAGCCGTTGTTGCGCAAACGAAAGCGGCAGCTTCCCTGCTCTGTCCACGCGCTCGATCGGCGTCAGCGTGCCAACAGCTTCAGCCTGCAACGCCGTGTCGATACTCTGCGCCAATCCCGCGATCGTCGGATGCTCAAACAACGCACGCAGCAGCAACTCAACGTTGAACGTCTCACGCACGCGCGAAACAACCTGCGTCGCCAACAGCGAATGTCCGCCAAGATCGAAAAAATTGTCGTGCAAGCCGACGCTGCGCAAACGCAGGATCTGCGCCCAGATGTTCGACAGCAACTCTTCCGTCGGCGTGCGGGGTGCTGCATCGTCATGAACGTTCGCAGGCGCAGGCACCGGCAACGCGCGCCGATCGATCTTGCCGTTGTCAGTCAGCGGCAACTCGTCGAGCAAGACAACAAACGACGGCACCATGTAGTCGGGCAATTGTTCGCGCAAAGTCGATCGCAGATCGTTGCTCGTCACAACCACAGCGCTTTCATCACGAACCACATACGCAACGAGACACTGATCGCCCGGAAGTTGCTCCCAACAGTTCACGACCGCTTCGCGCACGCCGTCAGTCTCACGCAACGCAGTTTCGATCTCGCCCAACTCGATGCGGTGTCCGCGAATCTTCACCTGACTGCCGCTGCGACCCAGGAACTCGATCTCGCCATTCGGCAGGTAACGCGCGAGATCGCCCGTGCGATACAAACGCGCGCCGGCTTTGCCGCTCAACGCATCGGGCACGAACATTTCAGCGGAGAGCCCAGGCCGGTTGAGATAGCATCGCGCCTGACTATCTCCGCCGACCCAAAGCTCTCCGGTGACGCCGACCGGCACGGGTTCGCCGCGCTGGTCCACGATGTAAATGCCGACATTGCCGATCGGTCTGCCGAGCGTGGGCGCCGTGCCCGGTGCTCCACCTTCGCGACCGACCAAGCCCGATGTACTCACGACTGCGTTTTCGGTTGGTCCATAGTTGTTGACGACCGCAAAGGGAAATGATGCGGTGGGCCACGTGTGTAGTCTGTCGCCGCCGGTCAACAACGTTCGCAGCTTGGTTTCGAAGGACCACTCCAGAGCGAGCATCGGTTCCGCCACGGGAGTCGGGACGAAACTGATAGTGACTGCACGCCGGGTGATCCAATCGCGCAACCCTTCAGGTGACGAGCGTAAATCGTCGGGTGGCAAGTCGAGAGACGCACCGTAGCTCATGTAGGGCCACAGTTCCCACACCGACGCGTCGAAGCTCACCCCCGCGAGAAGGGTTGCGCGATCGGAAGCTGAAATATTGAATGTTGAGTTATGCCAGGAGACGAGGTTGAGCAGCGCGCCGTGCGAGACCGCGACGCCTTTCGGCCGGCCAGTCGAGCCTGACGTGTAGATCACGTAAGCGAGGTTATCGAGATCGACATCGGTCGTTGGCGCTTCGTGGTCCAATCCTTTCGACACTAACTCGTTGATTGACTCCGGCGTCAGCACAACGGACGCACCGGAATCCTCGATCATGAAGTTTCGCCGCTCCAGCGGGTAGTTCGGGTCGATCGGCAGATAAGCGCCGCCCGCTTTAAGCACGCCCAAGACGCCGACGAACATCTCCAGCGAACGGTCAGTGCAGATTGCGACGATGCTTTCGGGTCTGACGCCGAGGCGGCGCAGTTGTTGAGCCAACTTGTTCGACTGCGCGTTCAGTTCGCCGTAAGTCAACGTGCGGTCGTCGCAGAGAACAGCGATGGCGTTTGGAGTTGTTTGCGCGTGCTGCTCAAACTGCTGATGAACACAGAGCGAAGATTGCTGCGGCAGCGTTGTGTCGTTCCATGCGCTCAGCAACTGCTCCCGCTCGGTATCGGTCAGCAATTGCAGATCGCCGAGCTTTGTCTCCTCGCCGCTGACGACACCTTCCAGCAACTGTTCGTAGTGACCGAGCAATCGCGTCATGGTCGCCGCGTCGAAAAGATCGGTGTTGTATTCCAACGTTCCGACCAAACCATCCGCGTTCTCTTCAAACGAAAGCGAGAAGTCGAACTTCGCAGTCTTAACCGTTGCAGCCACGCAATCCACTGTCAGCCCTGCCAATTCGAGCGTCGGCATCGGCACGTTTTGCAAAGCAAACATCACCTGGAAAATCGGCGTGTGGCTGAGACTTCGTTCCGGTTGCAGTTCTTCCACAAGCTTTTCAAACGGTAAGTCCTGGCGCGCCTGACCTTCGAGCACAGCGCTTCGCACTTCACTCAACAACCCGCTGAAGCTCATATCTGGTGATAACTGCGTGCGGATCGCCTGCGTGTTGACGAAGAAACCGATGAGGCTTTCGATGTCGGCGCGATTGCGTCCGGCGACCGGTGTGCCCACGACGATGTCTGATTGACCCGAATAACGAAACAGCAGCGTCTTGAATGCTGCGAGCAAGGTCATGAACAACGTCGCGCCCTGCCGGCGGCTCAGAATTTTGAGCGATTCAGCTAAAGCTCCATCCAGGACGAGCGTTTCACTCTCGCCCTGAAACTTCTGCACCGCCGGACGTGGACGATCGGTCGGGAAGTTGAGCAACGCGGGCGCGCCTGCAAGATGCTGTTTCCAGTAAGCCATCTGCGCCGCAAGCACGTCACCTTGTAACCAGCACTGTTGCCAGTGCGCGAAGTCGGCATACTGAACCGGCAGCGCAGACAATTGTAGTTCCTGTTCGTCTGCAAACGACGCGTAAAGCGCGTTGAGTTCGCGAATGAAGATTCCGACAGACCACGCGTCGCTGACGATGTGATGCATTGTCACGAGCAGCGCGTGTTCTTCGTCGTTCAATTGCAGAAGCGTCGTTCGCAGTAACTGACCGGTTGCGAGATCGAATGGTGTTTGTGCTTCTTCTGTGGCTCGCTTTGCGACTTCGTGTTCGTGGACATCGATCACCGGCAAGCTCCACGAAAGCGCCGGAGTCACAATCTGCATTGGCTGACCGTCGACCACGTCAAACCGTGTGCGCAAAACTTCGTGCCGGTTCACGATCTCGCCGAAACTCTGCTCCAACGCGCGCACGTTCAACGGCCCCTTCATCCGCACGACCGCCGAGATGTTGTAGAACGGATTCCCCGGCTCCATCTGGTCCAGGAACCAAAGCCGTTGCTGCGCAAACGAAAGCGGCAGCGGCTCTTCACGCGGTGCGGTTTCAATCGGCGTGTAAACAATCGCAGGCGCGTCTCGCAGTGACTGTTCGACGTGTTCGGCCAGACGCGCAACCGTCGGCGACTCAAACACTTTGCTGACTAGTAATTCGACCTGAAGTTCGTTGCGGACTTGCGAGATCAGTCGCGTCGCCATGAGCGAGTGGCCGCCGAGTTCGAAGAAGTTGTCGTGAATGCCGAGATCTTTAATCCCCAGCACGTTGGCCCAGATGCCGAGCAGGACCTCTTCGATTTGCGTGCGCGGAGCGGTAAACGATTCTTCACTGGCAGTGCTGAAGTCAGGCGCAGGCAACGCTTTGCGATCGATCTTCCCGTTTGGCGTCAGCGGCAGCGCGTCCAGCAACACAAACGCTGCGGGCGTCATGAACTCCGGCAGCCGCTCTCTCAACCATGCACGGAGTTCACTCACCCGCGCGGGCGCTTCCGCGACCACATACGCAACAAGCCGCTTCTCTTCGCCTTCCTGATCTCGCGCGACGACAATCGCTTCCTGCACCTGCTCGTGCCGCCGCAGAACACTCTCGATCTCGCCCAACTCGATTCGATACCCGCGCAACTTCACCTGGTGATCCGCGCGGCCGAGAAATTCAAGGTTCCCGCTCGCGAGATAGCGCGCTTTGTCTCCCGTGCGATAAAGCCGTGCGCCCGCATCGCCGCTGAGACTATCGGGAATGAATTTCTCCGCGGTCATCTCCGGACGTTGCCAGTAACCACGCGCGAGTCCGGCGCCGTTGATGTAGAGATCTCCGATCACGCCAACAGGAACGGGTTGCAACTGTTCGTCGACCACGTACACACGCGTGTTAGCCACGGGACGGCCGATCGTTACGTGTTCGCCGTCTTCACACAGCGTGTAGGTTGAGTAAGTCGTGTACTCGCTTGGGCCATAGAGGTTGTAAACACGTTCGGCCTGCGTGTTTGCGTAGATCTCCGCGACCAACTCGTCGGTCAGTGGTTCGCCGGCCAGATTCACGACGCGAACTGAGTCTGGCACCGCGCGCATTCGCAACAACTCGGTCATCGCGGAAGGAACGGTGTTGATGAGTGTCACCTCGTTGGCGGCTGGTAGTTCGGCGAGATGTAAGGCGTTGTTGGCGAAAACTATCTGACCGCCCCGACTCAGCGTGACGAACATTTCGAAAATGGAGAGATCGAAGCAGATCGACGTCGAGAACAAAACGCTGCGCAGATCTTCGTCGCTGAAGACGCTGCTGGCCCAATGGACGAACGCTGTTGCACTGGCGTGCTCGATCGCGACGCCTTTCGGGCGGCCAGTCGAACCGGAGGTGTAGATCAGATAGCCAAGCTGATTGTCGGCCACGGAGATACACGGATTGGAGCTTGGCTGATTTGCGATCCGTGGATCGGCCAGAAACTGCGTCGTGACGAGAACTTTTGAACCGGCATCCGCCATCATGAACTCGACGCGATCTCGCGGGTAGGCCGGATCGAGTGGAACGTAACATCCACCGGTTTTGAGCACCGCGAGCACGGAGATCAGCATGTCGGACGAGCGGTCCAACAAGATTCCGACGCGATCTTCACTCGAAACCCCAAGCGCGATGAGATGGTGAGCGAGGCGGTTGGCTCGTTGGTTCAATTCCTGGTAGGTGAGCCGTTCTGATCCTGCGACGATAGCGACAGCGCCTGGTGTTCGCCCGACCTGTGCTTCGAAAAGACCGTGCATCGACTCGCCGCGCGGATACTCACGTTGCGTGTTGTTCCAGGTAGCGAGCAGCTGTTGTTCTTTCTGATTAAGAATCGGGAGCCGCGATACTGCTGTGTGCGGTTCGGTGACGATGCTGTCGAGCAGTTGTTCGAATTGCTGCGACAGACGATCAATCGTAGTGGCGTCGAAAAGATCGGTGTTGTATTCGAGACTCGCGCCAAGGTGCTCGTCGGCTTCGGCCATCAACAACGTGATATCAAATCGCGCGCTGCGTTGCGGCAACGTAAGCGATTCCAACACAACATCGCCGAGTGGAATCTGTGCGCCCGGATCGCCAACCGCGAACGCCGCCACACTCTGATCGTTGCGCAAGTGCGACTTCTGCAACGCGAACATCACCTGAAACACAGGCGAACGACTCGCATCACGTTCCGGTTGTACGTCCTGCACCTGCAACGCAAACGGATAGTCCTGATGTTCGAACGCTGCCAGCACTGTCCGCCGCACGTCGCTCAGAAACTCGCTGAACGACTGCTCCGGCGCAAGATTCGCGCGCAACACAACGGGGTTGACGAGATAACCGACGAGTCCCGCAAGCCAGCCACGATTGCGGCCTGAAGTCGGCGAACCAACGAGGATCTCCTGCTGACCACTGTAGCGATAGAGCAAAACCTGAAACGCCGCGAGCAGCGTCATGTACAGCGTCGCATTCTGATCCTTGCTCAATGCTTTGAGGCGTCGAGTGAGTTCCGGATTGAGATTGAACGTGTGCGCAGCGCCGCGATACGTTTGCACCGGTGGACGCGGCCGATCGGTTGGCAGCGCCAGCCCCGGAAGCGGACCTGCCAACTGTTCCTGCCAGTAGTGGCGATGGCGTAGACCTTGTTCGCTCTGCAACAGATCGTTTTGCCACTGCACGTAATCGACGTATTGGCGCGTGAGCGGTGGCAAATCGGCAGGCGTTCCCGATCGCTGTGCATTGTAAAGAACACCCAACTCGTGCATCAGGACCGTCAGCGACCACATGTCCACGATGATGTGGTGCGCCGTCAGCAGCAGCACGTTTTCGCCATCAGCGCGACGGAAAAGGTGAACTTTCAGCAGTGGGCCATGTTCCAGATCAAACGGACGTTGCGCTTCCACACCCAACCGTTCATCCACCGTCGCCTGATCCCACGCCGACGCATCATCCTCTTCAAAGTGAACCGTCGTATGTTCGACTACGCGCCGCACTAACGCGCCATTGTCATCAGCAAACGTAGTCCGCAAAGACCCATGACGATCAACCAGCGCCTGAAACGCGCCGCGCAAACTTCTAACATCCAACGAACCACGAACACGCGCCGCAAACGCGAGGTTGTACGTCGGATCCTGCGGCGCAAGCTGGTGCAAAAACCACAGCGACTGTTGGCTACTCGAGAGTGGTTGAACATTGGCGGAAGGTTGATTGCTTGCGGGCCGTTCCCCATTCCGTGAGCCTACCTCGGGCGAACCAAGCCGTTCGCACAACTCAACAACACTGACACTCTCAAACAAACTCGCCAACGGAATCGAAACACCAAACTTCTCTTCAATGCCGTGCGACAACTCAACCACCATCAGCGAGTCGAGCCCATAACGCGTGATCGGCTTGTTAACGTCGATCTCCGATACGTCAACCCGCAACAACGCGGCGAGCTTCGCCCTCAACCAGCTTTCCGGTGAATCAGCGCCGGCCTGCTGCCCGTTTGTCTTTGTTTCCTTAATCGCAATCTGATTCGCTTTTGCCGTTTCGCGCCACTCAAATTCAACCTCCAACTTCCCGGTCACAAACGCGCGCTTACACGCATTTCGCTGAATCTTTCCGCTCGACGTCTTCGTGATCGTCCCTTGCCGAATCAACGCGACCGAATAAACCTGCACCTCATGTTCTTCCGTCACGCGCTGCCGGATCGCGTCGACGATCTCTTTATCCTCAACTGCGCGGTTGCGATGCACCTCCTGCACGATCACCAACCGCTCTTCACCTTCAACTTCCAACGAAAACGCCGCATTGCATCCCGGCCGCAACGCCGCATGACTAAGCTCAGCAGTCTGCTCGACGTCCTGTGGATAGTGATTGAGCCCGCGAATGATGATCAGGTCTTTCAACCTGCCGGTAACGTAGAGTTCACCATCGTGCAAGAAGCCGAGATCACCTGTGCGCAAAAACCTATCTTCAAGCTCATCACCCACAAGCTTCGCGTGAAATGTGTGCGCAGTCGCTTCGGGTTGTTTCCAATAACCACCAGCGACACTCGGCCCGGCGAGCCAGATCTCACCAACCTCGCCCACTCCGCACTCGATCGAAGTATCGGGATTAACGACGGCCAAACGTTGTCCACCGAACGAAACACCACAGCTAATCAACGACTTCGCTTCCGAACCATTTCGCGCCGCGCTCAACACGCGATTCTTAATCAACTCCCCTGCGCTAAACGACTCAACCTTCGGCACACCGCGCGCCGCTTTCCCGGAAACAAACAGCGTGGCTTCCGCCAGTCCGTAACACGGATGAAAAGCCTCCGGCTTGAATCCACAACTCGCAAACGCCTTGGCGAATCGCTTCAACGTCGCCGGACGAATCGGCTCCGCACCATTGAACGCGACTTTCCAACTACTCAGATCCAACTGTGCGCGTTGCTCTTCACTGACCTTCCGCACGCACAGGTCGTACGCGAAGTTTGGCCCACCACTCGTCGTCGCTTTCGCTACCGAAATCGCTTGCAGCCAACTGAACGGGCTTTGCAAAAACGTTGCCGGCGACATCAACACGCAACGCGCGCCAACGTACAACGTTTGCAACACGTTACCGATCAATCCCATGTCGTGATACAGCGGCAGCCAGCCAACGATGATCGACGATTCCGTCTGATCAAACGCCTGCTGAATCAACTGCTCGTTGTGCATGAGATTGCCGTGGCTGACGATCACGCCTTTGGGTTGGCTCGTCGAACCGGAGGTGTATTGCAGAAACGCTGGCATCTCGCCAGTCAACAGTGGACTATGCCATTCCTCCTGCGTGTGCTCGTGAAGATCGTCGGTGGTCAGCCACTTCAGTGAGTTGAGACCGGGAGACTGCTTGCATAGCGGTTCGATGCGTTGCTGGATGAAGGAAACACTCAGCGCGAGTGAGGCTTGCGAATCGGCTACGATCGCTTGCAACCGGTTCATCGTTCGATTGCGTCGCGGCGGATACGCGGGCACGGCGATCGCACCTGCATATAGACATCCGAAAAATGCGGCAACGTATTCGAGATCTGAGGGATAGAGCAGCAGCACCGTCTTACCGGCGGCGCCCATCGCAGTTAACTGTTGGCCGATAAGCTGTGCTTTGCGATGGAGTTGGCTCCAACTCAGACTGATTCTGTCGGTGCCGTTATCAGCAAGAAATGTGTAAGCCACGCGATCCGCTTGAAAACGCGCACGCCACTCGAGCAGATCCACGAGCGTGGAAAACTGCGTACTTATCCCTAATCCGTGATCCGGACTTCCTACTGCTAAGCTACTCATGCAGGAATTTGCACGTGGTTTGAGGTGGGAGTTCTTGCGAGTTGTGCGAGCTACCGCCCTTTAGGCCAAGTGAGTGGCCTCGGTATCACTGAAGATCCGCCCAGTCGGGAGGGGCGCGAGTATCCCATGAGAGTGTGTGTCTGTCAACAACGAAGTTCTGGTAATCGAGGTGCAAACATTGTATTCTGATTGCCCCTCGTACAAATAGAAATTATCGTGATGCCTCAGCCTCAAAGGAAGGAAACAACCATGCGAAGACTCGCAATGCTCTTCTTTATCGTTCTGTTCGCGTCGGTGGTCCAAGGCCAAACACAACCAGCACAACCAGCACAACCAGCAAAACCGGACGCCGAGCTGATTAAACAGGCAGCACTTGATTACATCGAAGGTTGGTACGAAGGCGATGCCGCGCGTATGGAGCGTGCGTTGCACCCGGACCTCGCGAAACGAATCGTGCGCGTCGATCAGCGAGGCCGCTACATGCTCGGACAGATGAGCGCGATGACGCTCGTGCAACTGACGCGCGAGGGTGATGGGAAGTCGACTCCCAAAGAGAAGCAACAGAAAGACGTCACCGTGCTGGATATTTTCGCGAACGCCGCGGTCGCAAAAGTTATCGCGTCTGACTGGATCGATTACCTACAGCTCGCCAAATGGAAAGGGCGCTGGGTTATCGTCAACGTGCTCTGGGAAATGAAACCCGCGCCAACGCCCAGCTCCGGTCAGTAAGCCACAAAGAGGCACAAAAAGCACAAATGATTCTTGTGCCTCTTGTGCCTTTTGTGCTTCTTGTGGCTATGAATCCAACGTTCGTAGCCTTAGTGAGTTTGCGATCACCGAGACGGAACTGAAGCTCATCGCTGCGGCTGCGATCATCGGGCTCAACAACAGTCCGAAAAACGGATACAGCACGCCCGCGGCGATGGGCACGCCGATCGTGTTGTAAACGAACGCGAAGAACAGGTTCTGTTTGATGTTTTTCATCGTCGCGCGGCTCAACCGAATGGCGCGCACGATCCCGCGTAAGTCTCCCTTAACTAACGTCACATCAGCACTTTGCATCGCCACATCGGTGCCGGTTCCCATCGCGATACCGACGTCTGCCTGGGCCAGCGCAGGTGCGTCGTTGATGCCGTCGCCGGCCATCGCGACGCTGCGTCCTTCGCTCTGAAAACGTTTCACAACTTCCGCCTTCTGATGCGGCAAAACTTCGGCAACGATCTCGTCGATGTTGAGTCTTCGTGCAACTGCTTCGGCGGTCGTGCGACTGTCGCCGGTGAGCATCACAATCTTGATGTTTTGTTGGTGCAGTTGCTCGATTGCTGCCGGCGTACTTTCTTTAATCGGATCGGCTACGCCGAGGATTCCCGCCGGTTTGCCATCAACGACCACAAACATCACAGTTTGACCTTCGGTGCGATATTTCTCCGCTTGCGTGGATAACTCATAGGCATTGATGTTGAGTTCGACGAGCAAAGCGCGATTGCCAAGCGCAACCGATCGCCCGTCAACTTTTCCTTTCACACCTTTGCCAGTCAGCGATTCAAATGCGTCAACGTTCGTTAATTGAACACGACGTTCCGTAGCGCCAGAAACAATCGCCGCCGCTAACGGATGTTCGCTGGCGCGTTCGAGACTAGCCGCGAGTCGGAGCAACTCATTCTCGTTGTGACCTGCCACTGTAGCCACCGTGACGAGTTTTGGTTTGCCTTCAGTCAACGTGCCGGTCTTATCGACAACGAGCGTATCGATCTCGCGCAGCACTTCGATCGCTTCGGCATTCTTGAAAAGTATTCCGCCATGCGCGCCTTTGCCGGTCGCCACCATGATCGACATCGGCGTCGCTAACCCGAGCGCACACGGACAAGCAATGATCAGCACCGCCACCGCATTGATGATCGCGAATGCCAATCGCGGCTCCGGTCCGATCGTGGCCCATACGAAAAACGTGACGAGCGCTACGAGAATTACCGCAGGCACAAAGTAACCCGACACGACATCCGCCAGCCGCTGGATCGGCGCGCGGCTCCGTTGCGCTTCAGCAACCATCTGCACGATCTGCGCTAACAGTGTTTCGCTGCCGACACGTTCGGCCTGCATCACGAGCATGCCGTTGCCGTTGATCGTTCCGCCGATCACGCGGTCGTCTTTCTGTTTCTCGACCGGAATCGGTTCGCCCGTGACCATTGCCTCGTCGACGGAGCTCACGCCTTCGAGTACGACGCCGTCAACCGGAATCTTCTCACCCGGCCGCACGCGCAAGCGATCACCTTTCATTACTTGATCGAGCGGCACGTCGTCTTCATTTCCGTTTGGCCGAATGCGGCGAGCGGTCTTTGGCGCCAAACCGAGCAGCGATCTGATTGCCGCACCCGTTGAGCTGCGGGCCTTCAGTTCGAGCACCTGGCCCAAAAGCACGAGCGTTGTGATTACCGATGCGGCCTCGAAGTAGACCGGGACGTTGCCCGCGTGATCGCGAAAACCGTGCGGGAAAATCTGCGGCAGAAACATCGCGATCACGCTGTAAACGTAAGCGACACCGACGCCGAGTCCGATCAACGTGAACATGTTCAGACTGCGATTCACGATCGAATACCAGGCACGCACGAAGAACGGCCAACCGCCCCAAAGCACCACCGGCGTCGCGAGCACAAGCGAAACCCACGTTGAGATTCGCGGTCCGAGAAGTGTTCGTGCGGGGTCGCCGGGAATGAGATCGCTCATGCCGATAATGAGCACCGGCAACGACAACACTACGGAAACCCAAAACCGGCGCTTCATGTCGTCGAGTTCTGTGTTGTCTTCTTCGATCGTGGCGGTACGCGGCTCGAGCGCCATGCCGCAGATCGGACAAAAACCCGGCGCATCACGCACGACTTCCGGATGCATCGGGCAGGTGTATTCGATCTTTTCGCCTTTCGCTGGCGCCGGCAGCTCATGATGCGTCATCGGCACTGGTCCACCCGAAAGAAAACGTTCGGGCGCGTCGCGAAACTTGTGTAAGCAATGCTGACTACAGAAAAAATAAGTCTGCCCGTTGTACTCGAAAGACCCTGCCGCTGACAGTGGATTCACCGTCATCCCACAGACCGGATCAATCACGGATTGAATTGTTGGTAACGACCTTGCCATCCTTTGAACTTCTCGTGCCTCTCGTGCTTTTGTGCCTCTTTGTGGCGCGCTTCAGTGCATTTTATGCATACTGCTCATATCCATTTTACCGGGACGTACACGCAGGAACAGCTTCCAGCCGACGGGATTGTTTCCGTAGAACTGGTCGAGAATCGCGGGCTTGGAATAGAACGTAATATCGCTGCCCACGCCGAACGAGATCTTGTCCGTCTGCCAAATGTCGCGGAGTCCGCCGAAAGTGTAGGCGCCGATCCGGAACGATGGGTGATGAGCTGCAATCCCGAGCAACGCGCGATCCTCGTCGCGCAGCAGTTCGTCGCGGTCTACCAGTTCGAGTCTCGTGTAGAGATAGTTTTTGTCGAGAAAGTTCACCGTCGACTCGGCAGTGTAACCGTTGAGATTACGAACCTCACCGGGTGCGCTCACGTGATTGCGTCCCCAGATAAAAGCTGCCGCCCAATTGCCGCGTTCGAATGGCCGGTTGTATTGCAACGAAGCCGTCGTCCGGCGGATGTCAACGTCCGGTTCGAGAGCCTCGGGACTGCGCAGAAAGCCGTGGCTGATTTGCATGGCCCAGTTTCTGTTGGGCATGAACCAGAGACGAGCCGAACGCGAGTTCCACTTGTGCGCGTCGAAGTCGTAACGATTCTCGTCCGGCTCGCGGCCATTGAAAATCGAGCCTTCCAACTTGAACCAGCGATACGTGAATCCGGTCGTGAAAACTCCGAAGGCGATGTGCGTTGAATCCTGCAAGTGATGCGACAAAGTAGCAGAAGGATTTTCCGAAGCTGACATCCGGTGTGGAAACGCGACCGGTCCCAAAGCCGGTTCGCCGGGATAACCGAAATACGTGTACCACGTTCCACGTTCACCGAGCGGGAGCGTGTACTGTGCCGACAGTTCCATGAACAAGTCGTGCGGATGTTGGCGATCGATGATCGGATCGCCCTTGTAAGTTTCACCGGTCTGGAACAGAAGCGGTGAGCCGCCCGGCGGAAACGTGAACGGCTCAGCGCTGAACATTCCGCGCAGTTGCAGTGTTCCCTTGCCCACACGTCGATACGCCATCGGCATGAACCAGTTAGCGGAGTCGGCCTTCGTCACGCCGCGTGGTCCGCCTTGCCGGTTGATTCCGGCAGTCAGGTCGTAGTGAAACATCAGCAGCCAATCACCGGCCATTTTGTGGTGCATGTACATCGGCGACGACGCCGGTTGCCACGCCGTGCCAGAGCCCATCGCGCCCATCGAGATCATGTTCGATTCGCTGGAGCCGACGCGGATTCCGATGTCTTCGCCTTCCATTAACAGGAGCGGACCCATTTCCATCCGGTGCGTTCCCTCGGTCTCTTCCATTCCCGGCATGGGCGATGGAGAAGCGGCCGGAGATGGAGACGCCGCGGGTTTTGACGTTGGCGTCGGAGTCGGTTTAGGCATTTCGTGACCCTGGTGTTGGGCCATGCATGGCAGAGCTGTAGCAAGAATTAACAAGACGACTTTAAGCTGAAACCGCATTCTTCCCCCACTGGTATTTAGCAAGAAAACGACTGCGCAGATCTGTGCCTGCACAACTAGTTAGCGCTGATCCAGGGGCGTTAAATTCGGAAGCTGCTATTTAAAACGTAGCGGGGACTACTGCGGCCGGGTGGGCCATGAGCGTGAATCTCGACAGGATTCGTCGATGTTGAAAACCTGACGGAGACGATAGACGGATAATCAGCGATGATGCCGTGCGCAGGATTGTTGAGAACAATTGCTCGCGAACTCGCCTGACTCGGCAGGTGCGTAATGCAGTGCGAACATTGATCCGCTTGTCCGGTTACGAGCGCCGACGTTTCGTGGTTGATGGCGCAATGGCTCGTTTCGCGGGGTTTCTCCGGGCACGATTCGCAGGCCAGCGCAGGATTACACGCGGCAACGACCAAAATGGCCGTTAATAGCAGTAACACTGCGCGGTAAAACTGAATCCGTCGAAGCATCGGTGTCGCAACTATAACATGCTGATCCGAATTAGCCACAAAGAGGCACAAGAAGCACAAAAGACACAAAAGGCTTAGCTGAATTTTTGTGCTTCTTTGTAGCTCACTGCGCACCGAGCGAGTAGATCGCGGTGTCCGGATGATAGAGACGCCAGTCGAACCAGTAGTCTTCAAGGACGAAGATCTTCTTCAGTTGTCGACCGGCGAGTGGGCCGCTGATGGCTTTGCCTTCGAAGTTCCAGACGCTACCGGTTTCGGCGTCGACCAGTTGAAGACCTTTACCAGCCTCGCCGTCTGTTTTTCTAAAGAACTCGAGTTTTCGCCCGTCGACAGTTCGTTCAAACGCACGCACCGAACGATTGTCCTCACCCAACACGACGACGATCGGAACTGAACCCATTACATCTATGATCGGACTCTGCTTCTGCAACGCTGACAGCGGATACGCCGTCGATTTGCCATCGACAGTAATTCCTATGACCAGGGTTCGTGGCGGTAGTCGTTTGTCAACATCAGTACCTGCCACGGCACGCATTCGTGCGACCTGCGGTTCCCAATTCTCTTCGTACCGATTACCAAAAGCTGCGATTCTTTCGTCAGGCTTCAGCACGCGGCCTTCGGGCCGTTCACGTTTCCAAATCGCAAACGATAACTCGTCGTGAAAAACGGGCTTGAGCTGTTTTCCCGCTAGTGGGCCATGAATCGCCTTGCCCGTGACTTGTTGCCACCAGCTTCCGGTTTCATCATCGCGCATGATGAAGTTCTGGTTGTTTATGCCTGCGAGCCGAAAGTGCAGCACGCGCCCATCAACTGTTGATTCCCACACCAGACCGGTGTGACAGAGCGTTCAATACGTACACACGATCGGCGTGCCGCCAACCGTGTCCCCCAACACGTGATGATAGGCCATGAGCGTGATCGGATATGCGACTGACTCGTCACCGAGTGTGACTGCCATCACACGCTCATCATCTTTGACGAACGTCGTCTCGGCTAACTTCGCGTACGCCGGATTCGGCAACGGATTGAACATCCACTCAAAGTGGTTCTGCCGCGCGAGCCACGTCGCTCCGAACACCGGCAGCAACAGAATCAAGAGAATCGCCCGGCCATACCAACGACCGCCCAGCCACAGACGAATCGTCAGCAGCAGGACGGTAAGCAAAGCGACGATCGTGAGCAGCGGCGACCAGCGTTTCATCACATATGAAACTTCCATGATGCGCGGTGTCTGCGGTTTGAACGGCATGATCAGATACATCGGCGTCAGCACGATCACGACGACCGCAATCACGAGCACAAAGAGGATGAGCCAGGCGAGTCTCCGCCTACTATTTTTAGCCATCAATTATCTCCAGTTCGCCGTCGAAGCTTTCGTATCATTGCTATCGCCCACAGTAATCCGACCCCGAGAAACGGAAGTAAATACACCAAAAGATCCCAGCGCCCATAGCCCGGCGGAGTGGCTTCTACAGTCGCGAGCGTTTCAGCGTTTCCCTGCGCACTCTCGAGACGCACGCGTACGCGCCAGAGTTCTTCCGCGTCGAAATGAACCAGCGCGCGATACTGCACACGTCCCTGCACGTTCTCCAGTTCGCCGTTGTAAACAGCTTCCGGCAACCGGCCGCTCACCGGCTGCACGCCGAGTTGCACGCGCAGATCAGCGGGAGGCTGCGTCCCCGGACCGACGATTACAAAGAACAGCGCTTCGCCAACATCAGGATCCGTCCAAACCGAAACCACGTAAGGATCCAACTTTTGATCGACAAACAGCGGAAAAGGCGGGCCTTCGTGGGCGTTAACAGTTCTCACAAAGAAAATTATGAGAATTAGCGGCAGCGCGAATCTAAGCCTCGACGAACTCATTCTTTCATCCGCTGCCCAACACCAGGCCACGCATTTCCATCGGCTGCGACATCACCCACAACGCCGCCCCCGCGATGATCAGCGCCAGCACAGCCCACGGAATGAAAACGCGGACCATCCGATCGGTCGCCGCCAGTAAATAACTCGTTAGTAACGATCCAAAAAGACCAAGCAGAATAAAGCCAACCTCAAAAACTTGCACGACATTCACAGGTAAACCGACCAGCGTCCACTGGGGCTGACCCAGAATCGCTGAACCGAGTTCGGCGACCGCAGCCTGTGTCACGGGAATAAACGTGAAGAGACCGGTCAGGAAATGGAAACTGTAATGCGCGAGCCAAATGCCAAAGCCGAGCGGCACTAACGAATACGTATAACGAACCGCCAGTGCAATCAGCGATCTCTTACTGCGATCCCAAAGTCTCGTGAGCCACGCAGCCGCGCCGATCAGTAGCACCGGTTCGACGACGAGAAATAATCCAAACACGGTCGCCAGCACCGGCGCTTCAGTCGTAACTCCGAGCCGCCGCGCGATCCATTGTTCGAACGCGTAAACCGGACTCACCATTGCGAACGCATTCAACAACGCGCCAAATGCAAAGATGATTGTGAGCGCCGCGAGATCCTTGCGCCGCGATAAGAAACCTAGACCGGAACGCAGCGTGTCATTCGCCAACTCTGTCGCGGGAACGCGGCTGAGAATCCCGACGTTGTCGTGCGGACATGCCTGAACGCAGTCGAGACAAAACGTGCAATCAATGTTGCCGACCTTGCGTGGTTGAAACAACGCGAGTTCACACCCGCGTTGAATCACTACCAGCGGCGCCGCGGGTTCGCGCACGCCGCGAATGCAGTCTTTCGTCGTACAGCGAGTGCAAACGTCCGTGTCGCGAACCGCGACTTCCAACGGCGAGACAGTCGAAGCGACAAAATTAAACTGCCCGATCGGACAAACAAACTTACAGAACGTTGCGTGTTTGAAAACCGAATCGATCACGAGCGCGCCCGCGAAGTACGCGACGATCAGCCACGCGGTCCACCATGGCGAAGCCCAAAGATCGAGCCACTCGTAGAGAAAGAGCATCCCGACAAACAATCCGACCGAGAGCCATTTGTTACGCAAGTAACGCGGCCAGTTCAGCGCCGGACGGAAAAACTTGCGCGCGAAGTTTCGCACCAGCATGAACGGACACGCGAGGCAAAAGAAGTTTCCCGCGAGCAACAGAACGAGAATCAACGCGCCGCGGAAGTGTACCCACGTCAACGTTGTCGCCAGATTGCGCGGCGCTAACTGCGGACCAAACAGCCCGTGCAGAATCATCGCAACCGCAATGACGAACAACGGAATTTGCAGCAGCGTGCGTGCGTGACGCTGTTTCAGCAAACTCCCGATCAAAGGCAGACGCAGAAGATCCAAACCGGGCTCTGCTTTGTTTGTGGGATCTAACTGAGACACTTGAATGGCTGACTCAGGCTGGCGCGACTTCCTTGATTTCAAACTCCTGTTCCAACTCACGGCCGTCCGCC
Organism: Pyrinomonadaceae bacterium; assembly: GCA_035276425.1. Classification (GTDB taxonomy): domain Bacteria; phylum Acidobacteriota; class Blastocatellia; order Pyrinomonadales; family Pyrinomonadaceae; genus PSRF01. The sequence continues at coordinate 10,183 of DATELP010000087.1, read as the reverse complement.
AGGGTCAGATGCACCAGGACATACCAATCACCTGCCATCGAGAGTTTCATGTTGGTTCGATACTGTCCGGGACCGATTTCTTTCGCATCGGCGAATACGGGAGCCATGCCGGCGTGCGACATGTTTCCTTCCAACTTGATGCGCGCTCCGGCGATTGGTTCGTTTGAACCAGCATCTTTCATCCTGATCGTGATCGTCACGTCGCCGACCCGAGCGGGCAGCGGAGAAACTTCGTATGCGATAGTGAGGTGCTGCTTCGCCGGTGCGTTCTCGTGCCGGCAGCCACAAAGAAGCACAAAAGTTACTGCTAAACTCGCAAAGACCTTTGTGCTTTTTTGCGGCGGAAACACAACTCAGGCTGTAGCTGCCGCTGCTGCCGGCTTGTTGTGCCGGAGCGAGCAGGTACACGCCGCAACCTCTTCGCCCTTGGGCGGAAACATGTGGTAGTACATCGCGACCAGCATCGGCATGAACACGATGGCGTTATAGAAGAGATGAATCTCCACGCGCGACTTCGGAAACAGCATTTGCAGAAAACTGATCGGGACCGGCGAGCCGAACCAGTAGTGATGCGTCAGCGCCTGCCACTGCAAAACGAAGTGCTCGATGTGATGCCAGAACTGAATCACCAGCGCGGCGGTCCACCACTTTCGCGAAGTCCCGGTGAAACCTTTTCGCAAGGTCCAGATACCGATCAGCATCACAATCGCGTAACCGTAGTGCAGGACCTCGGAACTCACGAGCCACGGGAAGAATAGGCCGAGAACACCTCCGGCCTGTGGCCGGGGCCAACCCATCACATAAATCTGATAAGCCTGAGTGAGGTGTTCGGCCCAGTGGGCCAACACGACGAACGAAAAAACGTAAAGTGCGCGTCGGTGCCAAACGCTGTTCAGTTTTTCGTGAAAACTGAAGTCCGCTACGGCGCCCATCGGCCTGGGGTGTGCGGCTGCTGACATTTCGACCTTCCTTTGAAACGGTTTCTTAACGAGACGTTAAACGGCGGCTGTCAGTCTAGCGCAAACTTAGTTTACTGACCACCATTTTAGAGTGTCATTTTACGAAAGTACGCGGCGGATCTGCTCGTGTTCGCGTTCAAGCACGCGGGCCGAACGCGACAGGGAAAGAAGGTAGAGCGCGAGACTGAGGAGCGTAACACCGGCGAGTTTCCAACCTATCCTGCCGTCTTCGATGGCGAGCAGATAAACCGTGAAAGCGGCCGGGGCGCTGGCGATCATGATTCCGATAACCGCGTCGACAAACGAGCCGCCGGACGCGAAGCGGTAGAATTGCATCCGAAACGGTTGTTTGACGGAAAACCAGTTGCCGCAGAACATGTAAGCCAAGATCACCGCGCAGAATTCGATGAGGCCGATTAAGGCCACGCGCAATCCCTGCGTCCAGAACGCGACCGGCAGGATCGTGATCAGCAGTGCAAACATCATCACCCCAAACGCCAGGTTCTTGCTGAACAGTTTTTCTTTGCCACTGAGCGGGAAGAGCGTGTACCGGTCAAGTGCGAGGGCGCTATCGAGACCGAAACAGTTGAAGACGATACTCATGCACGGCAGGAACATAACGGCGATGACGATCGCAAACGCGATCGGGTCTGAAGGCACGTACAGATTGAATAGAATGATGATCGGCACAACGAGGTAGACGTCCAGCAGCCGGTTTGAGTATCTGAGATCCTTCCTGAGTAGTCCGCCGAATTTTCCGGGAAGCTGGTTCAGACTGAAGAGACGTTGTGCGCGTCGCGTCTGTTGCGAATGCAGCGTGAATGTGAACGTCCACAGCGCGAGGACTGCGAAGATTGCTGTCAACACAACCAGGGCTATTACAGAGCGAAACGGAGTTGATGAGGTTGCAGCGTCAACCGCAAAGCGATGCGGCATCAGCGATCGCAGTGTAATCGCGAATTGCGTTTGCTTTTGTAGCCATAGCAGACCGCCCATGATGCTGACCGCCGTTAGGACCACGAACGACAAACGTCTCGCGAACGCGCCCTGCAAGAGGTGCATGATCGTCAGACTTACGAACAATCCCAACAGTAACAACGCCAGCAGCCCGATCATGCCTGCAAGAGGATGTTCGCTTACCGCGACCGGCAAACTAAGAGTCAACGAAAGCGCAATGACGATCCAACTCAGCGGCGAACAAAATACCGAACCGATTCTGACAAGAAATAGCTCGCTCGACGTTAGCGGAAAGTGAAGCAACGAGCGGCTCGCGATCGAACGTCTCGACTCGCCCATCACCGGAACCATCCACGCGAAAAACACCACGGTCAGCAGCATCTCGTATCTAGCCGTCTGGCCTCCCGCAAGCTGAGTCACGACGATCGGGATTTGTTGTAAGAAGCGAAGCGAGGCGAGACCACCGAAGAGCATCAGGATGCCAACATTGTCGGCGCGCAAACTTGCCGAACCGCGAAAACGCCGCCAGTAAGCACGCCACTGAAATTTGAGAATCGCTGTTACCCGATCCACTCAAACTCCTCGACGTTTCGTCGCTGCACGTATTGAAAGTAAACGTCTTCGAGAGTTCGGCCTGACTCGAGGGTCTCTTCCATCGTGTGACTGCATACGAGTTCGCCGTGTACGATCACCGCGTAGTTATGGACCAAACGTTCCACAACTTCCAGTATGTGCGACGTCAAAAAAATCGTGATTCCCTTTCCTGACATCTGCACGAGCAGATCCTTGATGCTGCGCGACGCCACTGGATCGATGCCTTCAAACGGCTCGTCGAGAAACAGCACCTTCGGGTTGTGAATGAGCGCCATCGCGAGCGCGCACTTCTTCTTCATTCCGTACGACGACTGTTCGATCAGTGTGTGACGATCCGGCCAGAGGTCGAGATAACCGAGCAGTTGTTCGGCTCGCGCGCCGGTTTCCTGTGCGCTCAAACCGTAGATTGGGCCACACAGTTTCAGGTGTTCCCAAATCGTTAGCGAGTCGAAGAGTGCGAGATCTTCCGGGAGGACGCCGATACGGCGTTTGATCTCGAGTGGCGAACTCCGAATCGAGAGATCGTCGATCAAAGCGTCGCCGGCGGACGGTTTGAGAATCCCGGTCAACATCTTGACGGTCGTGGATTTACCGCTGCCGTTCGGTCCGAGAAATCCGAAGATGACGCCTTTCGGAACGTGCAGATTGAGATCGTGGACAGCAACGAAGTTGCCGAATTTTCTGGTAAGGCCGTTGGTTTGAATCATGCCGGGCTCAGGTTCAGTCACAAAGAGTTTGACTTTACAGCGTGCGGAAGAATATCGTCTAGGCAAATCGTTCGACGGCAACTTCAGCCCCTACCCGACTGCCGTTCCCCTTGACCAATTCAGATTCAGAGGTGTGCTATGCGCACAGCAAAAAGGTTCGTTATCGCTGCGTCGTTGTTGGTGCTGAGTGTGTCGTTCGTGATGCCGGTGAGCGGGAAGACGCGCGCGCGAAAGCAGCGTGCGTTAACGCGTGCTGAATTGCAGCAGGCGGAAGCGCGGCTGAAGGAGATGGGTTATCAGCCGGGGCGAGTGGACGGCGTGATCGATGGCGACACGCGCAGGGCGTTGATCGTGTTTCAGAAGTGGGAAGGCCGGAAGTTGACCGGCGCGCTCAACCGCAACGAGTTTGACGCGATCATGAACGCGACGGCGCCGGAGGCGAGAGACGCCGGGTATCGTCACGTGGAAGTGGATCTCGATCGGCAAGTGCTCGTGCTGACTGACGACGACGGCGCGATTACAAAGATTCTTCCGGTCTCAACCGGCAGTAACAAACAGTACAACGAAAAAGGGATGCGTGGGCTGGCGTACACGCCGACGGGTCGGTTCCGCATTTACGCGAAGATCGCGGGCTGGCGGAAGTCGCCGCTTGGTCTGCTCTACTATCCGAGTTACTTCAGTGACGGACTTGCGATTCATGGGAATCCGGAGGTGCCGAACTCGCCGGAGAGTCATGGGTGTGTTCGTATTCCGATGTGGGCGGCGGTTGAGATGAGCAAAGCGCTGCCGGTGGGAACGATTCTGCTTATCTATGACAGCCGCTCGTTCGTCTCGGCAAAGGAGTGGGCCGAAGCGGATAAAAGACCGCCTAAAGGCGGAACTCAAAACGAGCGCCTTGAGTTTTAAAGCGCGCTTTTAGTTGAATGAACGTTTTGAGTTGAACCCGCGTTTTGAGTTCAAGCTTCAGCTTGTCATCTTAGAAGATGGAGCGTAGAACCCGCGTTTGAGTTCAAGCTTTAGCTTGTCCGGGAATGAGCAATCAGCGCGTCAGAAGATCCACGACGTTGAGCAAATCTTCCGCGGCAAACACGCCGTCCGCGCTGGTCCACGTGCCTGTTTTATCGTTGCCGATAAAGGTCACGGGCAAGTGCATCTCCGCGCCTGCGGGACTGCCGGTGAACGGGATCAGGAGTTTGCTCATTTCACGTTCGTCACCGGTTACCACGGTCCAACCCGGTTGCACGTTGTAGCGCTTGGCCCAGGTCTTCAGTTCGGCAGGCCGATCCTTAGCGGGGTCAGTGCTAACAGTAATTAGGAAAACAGACTTGCCTAACCGCTCGCCGAGCAGCGTCTGTAGCTTCGAAAAAGTCTTTCCCTGCATCGTGCAAGTGAACGTGCAGTTTGTGTAGAAGAAACTCAAAACGACTACCTTGTCCTTGATCAGATCCGAATAGAACCGAACCTTCCGCCCTTCCTGATCGCGCAACTCAAGATCGGGAAACCTGATCTTGGTGCCCCCTACATTAAGTTCCACCAACGATGCCGTCGCGGTCTGGTTCTGGCCGCCAACCAGACCGCAGGCGAGCAACACGAGCATCACACTTGCTACAAAACGGCGTTTCATCTGAAGACGATGTCGGCAAAGAGATTGCTCGTGCTGCCGGTCATCGGGAACGTGCCGGCCGGTGTTGAGAACGACGCTCCGTAACTTACTAACACTCCGCTCGTAATCGGCCGCGCACTGAAGACGTCGAACGTTTTCGCCACTACGCTATGGATGTTGTAAGTGACTTTGTATCTAACACCCTTCGTGATCTGCAACGGCGTTTGCAGTTGCGCTTCCTGCCAGCCAGACGCGGTTTCATTAGTGAATATCGCCGCAGCGAGCTGGACATGGGTGTCTGCGTTCCAGATCCGTCCTGTGTGGTTACCCGACGGCTCACCCGCTGCTTTCCAGAACCTGATGTGCGTGATCTGGCCATCAACTGTCGAGGAAAACTCGACACCCTGTTCCCACGTCGAGCCTGCGCCACTGCCCGTTGTTGCAGGTATAGCAGACGGGAAGAGTGACTCATGCTGCACGCGAACGATCTCAGCGAGCGACGGCACACCGGAACTGTTAAGCACAAACAGCATGTAAGGCCCGGGCGGGAGCTCGTTTGACGAACTCGGAATCGTCACAAAGAGACCACTGCCAAAGAGTGTTGGCTGCAAAGCGATCATCCGCTGATCCTGATTGAAACCATGCGTGACCGACGGTAGCCTTATCAAACTGACTTTCGGCTGCGCTCCAGCACCGGAAGTTCCGATAAAGGCAAGGTCTCCGTAACTCAGGACCTGCGGATACGACGTGATCGTGGGCCGCGTCGCGAGTGTTCCGTTCGCATTGAACAAATACGGCGGCGAGTAGATCTCGACGTTATTGTGGCCGAAGCCCATCGCGTTAGGGTTTCGATTGTCCCTATCTTTAATCAGGTCGCCTTCAATTCCGGTTTCGCCGACTGCTCCCGGATTACCGCCACCACCAACCAGAACGCGTCCGTCAGGCAACAGCGCGGCGATCGAATGGTAAGCGCGAATTTCCTGCTGTGCCGCCATCGTGGTCCATGTGTTCGTCGCGGGATCCCACAGCTCCGCGTTCATGACCTGGCCGCTCGAGCACTTTATCGTGTCGTCGCCATCGTAGCTTTGGATGTTGTTACCACCCGGACAACTCACTCCACCAGTGACCAGCACTTTGCCGTCCGGCAACATGGTTGCGGTGTGGTAAGTCCGCTTAAACTTCATCGGCGCCATTTCCGTCCACGCGGCTGACGGCTTAGGATTAACGGTAATGACTTCGACTCCGTTGGTTGGCTCGTTACCAGTGTCGAATCCGCCCACCAGCATCATCTTGTCGTTTCCGAGAAAAACCGCGGACCCGATCGCATGTGGCTTAAGAGTGGTCGGGAGAGTGCCCCAAACATTCGCCGCGGGATCCAGGTACCGGCTTTGCTGATCCGGCACAATTTGCGTGTTGACTCGCGTAAAACCTGATTGAGCCTGGAAAACCGTACCGTCAGATAAAAGGTCGATGAACGGGTAAACTGAGAGTCTGCTCTGAGGTGGCGTCGCAAGATTTTTAAATGGGTAGGTTGTTTCGAAAGCAGGCACGTAAACCTGCGGCACCAAATTGACGAGGGCTGACGGTGGTGTATTTGGCGGATTGGACCAATAGCTTCCCGCAAAGATCAGGGGTTCACCCGTGCCGAGTGTCACGTGATACGGATACCAGCGACCCTGGGCCATGTCAGTGCCCCTGGTCCAGGTATTATTGCGGTAGTCAAAGATATTAGTCTGGGTTTCCCCAAGCGCATCGTAGTCTTCATGTGCGTGCCCGCCCGATACGAACAAACGGCCATCCGGTAAGAAGGAGTGTCCCGAGCAAAACAGGTTTGCAGTCTGGTTCGGCACGGGTGACGGCGCGGGCATTGGGGTAGACATCACGCTCCACACGTAAGCGTCGCTGTGTCCTACTACTTGTTTCGCTTCCCCGGAAGGCGTTGGCACGATGTCTCCATCCATGTCCCTGACGAAGTCTCGACCCCAAAACAGGACTCTGCGATCGGGCAGAAGGCTCAGATGTACGGGTACGAGCGGCACTGAAATGACCGGACCAAATTCACCCACCTCTGCCCTGCTGGCGTTGTGGTAGAGCGGACCGGCAGTGATGCTACTGCCGCGAGTAGATCTTGTTTGCAACTGTTCGAGATGAATGGCGCGGATCACTGTGCCGATAGGCAAGGACGGATCCTGGAAGCTCAGCACGGGAATCTGGAGCGCAGTTAATGCCTCGTTCAACTTAGCGCGCAAGTCCTGCACGTGAGTGGCTCTGGCGAATTGTCCATTCAGGACACTGGGCGACCACTGAATAGCAGGCAGATGTGCGACCTTGCGGATGGAATTAATGGCCGTGCGCACATCATAGAATTGCTGCGCGGTGATCGTCTTTCCTTGCAACTCGCTCACCTGGCTGAACTGGAACGATATCGCTGTGCCCACTGCCATGTTGCTCGGCGGAGAATTGAGTACTTCACCGGTCTGGAATACGACCCCGATAGTCCGCGCGCGATAGACGTAAGCATTCGGCGTGGTTACGGTCGAATCCGTGAAGGTTGTGCCCGTGATGTCTTTACCGACAGTTCTGAAAGGTCCGGACATCGTGTCGCTACGTTCGATCTGGTAGTTGACTGCCCCGACGACTGCGTTCCAACTAAGACTGACGCCGGTGTTTGAAACACTCGTCACCGTCAGGTTTGCGGGAGCATTGATGGAGTCAGGTCTGGCGACACTCTGGACCGCAGTCGGCGCGCTCAGCGTAGCGATCACGAGCGCCATGGACAGCGTTCCCACAAGCAGGCGGATGTGACGTCTATTGAAGATACGTTTCGTCATGATTGCCTCCAGAAAGCAAAAGCCATTGGTCCATTCGTGGTTTCTTTTTGGCTAGCTACTGTAGGCTCAGCAGCACAAGGATCTCTCCAGTGCCACTGGCGAGTGGCTCGAGCGCTTTACCGATCAGTGTTCCCGGCCGGTGCATGCGAACGCCGCCGATCTCCACGGGTAACGACTTCATCGCAAAGCCCTCGCGAGTGCCGGTGACGAGCAAGTCGCCGATCTGTATCGGGCCGTTAGTCGCGTCGACTTTCACGCGAACGCGGCCGGTCGTGGCGACGAGCACTTTGTTATCGCTTTTTTCACCAAGCACGATTCCCGGTTGTCCGGAGATCACGCCTGCGACACGCGTGTCGTAACTGGAGTTTGAAGAAGTGACCTGGTTTGAGGTGGTAGCGTCGAGCACGACGACCGTTCCGACGGCAAGCTGCGTGGCTGCGGGAACCCATTCGGCAACGTCCTGGTATTTGGCCGCGATGTTACCGTCAACAACAAAGTTTCCAGTGACTCGGCCATCACCCGCGACGTGAAGTTTCGATGTGGGCACACTGACTCCGATACCAACATTGCCGTCGTTGTAAACGATGCTTGTGCCCGAAGTGATCCATTGCGAAGTGCCGCCGCCTGACGGCCACGTTGTCCGGCAATCACCGTTCATGCAGAGTCCGCCGGAAGCGTTGATTGCGCCGCCCTGCACGTCGAGTCGGAAACCGGGAGTCGTGGTGCCGATGCCGACGCTGCCGGCTGAGTTGATGCGCAGACGTTCGATGCCGTTCGTGTGAAACGCAGTAGCACCGTGTGTAAACGTCGCAGCGTTCTTGGCGAGTTGGCCCACTCGGAGAATGCCGCCGACAGCGCCCGTAGTGCCCGGTGTGTACTGCAAAGCCAAAGACCGATCGAAATCAACCGCGTGCGCCACGCTGAGATGAATCTCAGATTTAGTTGCGTTTCCGGAGCTCAACCAAAGCGAATCGGAGTTTAGATAACTGTAGAGTTGAAATGGAGTTTGACCGGCGGCAGATGACGACAACCTGATCGCGCCGCCGTCGACGTGCAAGCGGGCCGTTGGGGCTGTGGTGCCGACGCCGAGACTACCAGCCGGATTGAGATACATGAGACTGCTGAAATTGGTGCCGTTGTGCGAGTACCAGATATGTTGTTGACCGTTGATGCGGTATAGACCGCCGGGATTCCCGTCAAATTGCCAGGCCGTGCCGTTGAACCAGGTGTGACTGCTGAGATTTACGTTGTCGCCACCCGAACTGAGATTCGCATGGCCCAGGCGAAGCGCGCCGTTTGGATTCACCTCGAGCGCGACTCCCGGCGTGCTGGTTCCGACTCCGACGTTGCCGGCGTTGTAGAAGATATTCGAACCCGTGGTGACCCACTGCGATCCGCCACCGCCACCGCCACCCGCCGTGGTCTGGACCGTGCCGTCGGGAAATACGAATCCACCGCTGCTCGAACGAATCGGGCCGGCGACGTCGAGCTTGAAAGCCGGAGTCATGGTGCCGATGCCGACGTTGCCGTTCGAAGCAAAGCGCGTGGATTCAAACAACGCGCCGCCGGTGCGTAAGCCGATCGCAAAGTCACCGGACGTAAGCGCGGGAGTGTGATTCGTCATAATCGCCGTCAGCCTTACGACACTCGACGGAGTGTTATTGTTATCAAATGCGCCCATGGCTATTTCAAACGCGTTGTTGGCGGTGGTGGTGTTATTTATCAAACGAATCCTTGCCGCTTGCGAAGTGGTAGGTGAATAAGAGATGGCGGCCGGGGTATACATTTCCAGCGGCGTTGCCGGATTGTTGATGCCTATCCCGACAAAACCGTTAGCGGCGATCCGCATGCGTTCGACGCCGCTGGTTGAAAACATGAGCGGGTCCGCGGAGGTCGTGCTCAATTCAACGCCGGGGATTGACGGATGTCCGCGCAAGCGTCCGGTACTGGAACCGGCGCCGAACATCTCGAGATATTCGCCGTTCAGCAGTTGAATGATGTCGAAGTTAACTCGCCCGCTGCTGGGCGTGCTGTCGGTTGTCTCGCCGTCTCGTTGCTGTGCGAGAGTTTGCTGTGAGCAGCCGAACAGAACCATCACCGCGAGGGTGAAGAGCATGCTCATTTGCGTTAGGTTGACATAGCTTCGCTGCGGTTGCGTTTTCATCTCGCACCTCTTTCTGGACTCACTTACTGAAGTGTTGGGACAGCCTTAACAACAATACGCGTCGAAATATTTCGAAACCTATCCGCAGCGCCCGAGAAATTTTTGAGTTAATCAGTTCTGGAACTTTTAGCGGTAAACGCGGTTTAATTGACCTGAGAAAAATCATGAGTATCGACGTGCGTGGAGTTTGCGTTCTGCTGCAAGTCTTCGACATGCCGACGTCTGTTCGCTTCTACCGCGACGTGCTGGGATTTGAAGTGGTCCAGACTTCGCCGGGCGAGGGCGATCAGTTTGACTGGGGATTACTGCGATTGGGTGAGACTCAAGTGATGCTGAATACCGCTTACGAACAGGAGTTTCGTCCAGCG
>DATELP010000086.1:0-12579 GCA_035276425.1 Pyrinomonadaceae bacterium | reverse complement strand
GCGTCGCATGATTGCAGCCGGAGTTGCCGCCGGATTGTTGCCGCTGGTCCACGCGCACAGTTTTATTGTCGTGATGGGCATGGCGGCGTGTCTCGCATTGCTCTTCATAAACTGGCGCGACTGGATCACGTTCTTCGTCGTTGCGTCCGCGATCGCGGTGCCGCAGTTGTTGTGGTCCACCTGGCACAGCGCCGTCAACGCGAGCACTTTCTTCGCGTGGGAACTCGGCTGGGATCGAGGACAGGAGAATCCGATCTGGTTCTGGTTCAAGAACACAGGTTTCTTTATTCCACTGATTCTCGCGGCGGTGCTGTTCAAGAGTAACGGTTTTCTGGTGCGCAAACGGCTGCTCTTGTTTTACCTGCCGTTCACTCTTTGCTTCATCATTCCAAACTTCGTGAAGATGGCGCCGTGGATCTGGGACAACATCAAGGTGCTTTACTACTGGTGGCTCGCTTCAGCGCCGCTGGTTGCTTTGCTGCTGGCGAAGCTTTGGCAACAAGGGCCGATTCGCAAGACCATTGCAGTCATTCTGTTTGTAGTCGTTACGCTCGCGGGCGCGCTCGACGTCGGGAGTATTGTTTTGCGCTCGGCGAAGTACGAAATCTTCAGTGCGGAAGGAATCGCGTTTGCCGAGTTGGTAAAAGAGAAGACTCCGCGGCGCGCGCTCATCATTCATGCGCCGGTACACAACACGCCGGTTTTTCTCACCGGCCGCCGCTCGCTCATGGGTTATCCCGGACACATCTGGACTCACGGCCTTAATTTTGTGCAGCGCGAAGGTGAGATCAAACGCATCTATTTCGGTTCGCAGGACGCGGCGCAGTTACTGAAATTTTACAACGTCGATTATGCTGTTGTTGGACCACAGGAACGTATGGTGATGCAGGCCATCAACGAGCCGTTCTTCAATCAGTTCGAAAAGGTTGGGCAAGTTGGCGAATACAGCCTCTACAAAATCAGGTAGTGGTAAGAAGGCGCAGGTTCGTAGCATACCGGCAAAGAATGCGCCGCAGGTGGAACCGCCGGCCGATCTGTCCGAACGCGCGTGGTTTATCGGAGTGGTGGTGATCTTTGTGATCGCCGCTGTGTTGCGCTTGTACGATCTGAATCTCGTGCCGCTTCATCACGACGAAGGAGTCAACGGCAACTTTCTGCTACAGCTCGTGCGAGATGGGCGATACAACTACGATCCGGAAAACTATCACGGCCCGACTCTTTATTACTTCGCGGCGTTCTTTCCGTGGTTGGTGCGGATGCTGTTCGGCAAGGCTGCGATGGAGAACTACGGACTGACTACAGTCGCCATTCGCATGGTGCCTGCACTGTTTGGTCTGGCGACGATTTGGTTGATCTTCCTGTTGCGCCGTTGGCTCGGCTCGGTTGCCACGCTAAGCGCGGCTTTGCTGCTCGCCATCTCTCCGGGCGCTGTTTACCTGTCTCGCTATTTCATTCACGAGACGCATTTTGTTTTCTTTACTTTCGCGATCGTTGTTTCGTGTCTTTATTTATACGAGAACCGGAACCCGGTCTATTTGATACCCGCGGCGGCTTCCGCGGCGCTGCTCTTCGCGACGAAAGAAACCGCGTTCATTTCAGTCGGTGTACTGATCATTGCTTTGGCGATGACGTTTGGTTATTTGCTTCTCCGTCGCGGAAAGGTGAGGCCGCCCCAAGCTAAAGGCAGACCGCAACCGGAAGTGTGGTCGTTGACGGATTTTATCGACGATCTCGGCGGACCGTTGCTGACTGGCTTGTGCGTCGTGCTCGCCGCGATCACTTTTGCGGGTCTGTACTATCTCTTCTATACGTCGTTCACGAAAAACCCAAAAGGTCTTTGGGATTCGTTTCAGACTTTTGCTATTTGGAAACGGACATCAGACCTTGCGCACGTCCATCCGATTTACACCTACGTCGACTGGATGCTGAAACGAGAAGGCGCCTTGTTGTTATTGGGCTCCCTCGGCGCGCTTTTCATCGTGGTGAAACCGAAAAATGCGTTCGCGCTTTTCTCGGCGCTCTGGGCGTTCGGGTTGATGGCGGCTTACTCGCTAATCGGTTACAAAACGCCGTGGCTGATGTTGAGCTTTATCGTGCCCCTTACGCTGATTGCCGGTTACGCGGTGCAGGCGATTTATGAGATGGACGGACGTCAGTGGCGCGTCACGAGTGTGGTTCTCTTCCTGGTTGTATCCTTCACTGCTTATCAGAGCTTCGACTTAAACTTCATCAACTACGACAACGACGACCAGCGTTACGTCTACGTCTATGCTCACACGACCCGCGGAATACTCGACCTCGTCAAGGAGATCGACCGGATCGGAAACGAGCGAGGCGGCGGCCAAACCGGCATCACGATCGTCAGTCCTGATTACTGGCCTTTGCCCTGGTACCTGCGCGGCTACAGTCGCGTGGGCTACTACGGCCGGATGGCGCCCTCGATCGAGCCGCTGATCGTCGCCAACGTAAACCAGCAACCCGAGATCGACGCAAACTTCAGTCAGTTCTATCAGCAGGTTCGGTCTAACCAGCAAGACGGCACTTTTGAGTTGCGGCCGGGCGTCAAACTGCTGTTGTACGAACGACGAAAAGACGCCGTTGTGACCGAGCCGCCAGCGATCATAAAGTAGCCACAGACTTACACAGACGAACACGGATTATGTCTGTGAGAGTCCGTGTTTATCTGTGGCAGGCTACCTCACGTTGTGGTTGACATTCTAAGCGTGTGCAACTTATAGTGCCTCGACGAAATGTTCAAACTCCAACGTCTGGAAATCACCGGGTTTAAGTCCTTCGCCGACTACACCGAAATAATCTTCACAGGAGACGGAATCACCGCCATCGTTGGCCCAAATGGCTGCGGTAAGAGCAACGTAGCCGACGCGATCGCCTGGGTGTTGGGCGAGCAGCGCGTCAAGCATCTGCGCGGCGGTGAGATGAAGGACGTCATCTTTCAGGGCGCGCGCAATCGTCCGCCGAGCGGCATGGCCGAAGTGGTGATGCACCTCGTGCGCGATGAAGTCGACGAAGTCGAACCGGATATTGAAGACATCGATTCGACGTTGGAAAAGATCGACGATCGACTCGTCACGATCCAGATCGAGGCGACTGAGAACACGGACACAACGGAAACCACGGAAGCTGCACCGGAAGCGCCCGCGGAAACCAATCCCCAAAATCCCGCTCCTAAAACCGTTACCAAGCGCCACTGGCGGCGACGGAACCTCGCCCTCGAGTTCGCTCCCGGCGAGGCAGTCTCCGTAACTCGCCGGCTCTATCGTTCAGGCGAGAGCGAATATTTGCTGAACGACAAGATCTGCCGCCTGCGTGACATCCAGGATCTGTTCTCCGGCACCGGTCTCGCCGGCGGACACTACGCCATCATCGAACAAGGCCGCATCGGTCAGATCCTTTCAGCCAAGCCGATGGACCGCCGCACCATCATCGAGGAAGCGGCCGGCATCACGAAGTTTCGCGTGCGCCAACGCGCCACTGAAGCGCGCCTCGAATCGGCGCGCTCAAATCTCTCGCGCATCTCCGACATCGTCGCGGAGATCGATCGCCAGGTAAACAGTCTGCGCCGCCAAGCCGGGAAAGCGCGCCGCTACGGTGTGCTGCGTGAAGAGTTGCGTGAACTGCTGCGTCACGTTTACGTCGCCGAAGATCATAAGCTCGCCACCGTTCTCGACGAGACACACACTAAACTCAGCGAAGTAACCGAACTCGAACTCCGCATCAGCGAAGATCTTAGCCACCGCGAAGAAGCCGCACGCACCGCGACGCAACAGGCGCGTTCGTTTGAAGACGAACTGTCCGCCGTGAGAGCCGCGGCTGCTGAAGCCGTGCTGCAACGCGATCGACAGGCACGCGAGTGTGTCTATCAACAGGACCAGTTGGCGGAGATCGAGAAACGCAAAGGCGAGGTCACTGCGGAGATTGAAGCGCTCACGGCGCGACTCGTATTGATCGAAGCCGAATGTCACCGGCTGCAACACGAGGACGTGCGCCTGCGCGAAGAGTCGGATCAGAGTGCATTGCAGTTGCGAACGGCGGAAGAGTCTTACGCCGAACGACTCGCCGCTGCGACCGCAGCCGAAGCGGAGATCGAAAACGCGCGCGGCGAACTGCTTTCGCAAACAGCGATTGCCGAACGGTTGCGCGAGATCGCGCGCCAACTCGAAACCACGCTCCAACGTCTTGCGCAACAAGCTGAAGGTCTTGCGCGTGAAGGCGACCGTGCGGCCAGTCAACACGCGGAAAGAAAACTCGAAGCCGAGAGATTTGCTCACGAGCTTGCCGACGCTCGCGCTCGCGTCGTGCGTTTGCAGACCGAACGCGAGACGGCTGTCGACGCAGTTGTGCGCGGTCATGAAGCGGTCAGCGACACTGAAGCGGAACTCACGCGCGTGCGCGACGAGTATTCCCGCGCCAGTCATCGTCTCGAAAGTTTGAAAGAGCTCGATCAACGACGCGCCTACTATTCGCCCGCGGTGCAACTTGTGTTTGCTCCCAGCGAAACACCGCGCGACTTTCATTTCATCGGCACGCTCGCCGACGCTTTGAATGTCGATGCGAAATGGGAACGCGCAGTCGAAGGTGTGCTCGGTTCGTCGTTGCAGTCGATCGTCGTGCCGACTCCGGACGACGCGGTTCGCGGCGCTCAATGGCTGCGTGAAAACAACGGTGGTCGCGCGAGTTTTCTCGTCGCCGGTTTGCACGGCGGCAGTGACGAAGCCGACACGAACACGATCACGACGCTCGCTTGCCGTCTCGAAGAACGTCCCGCATTGTCGCCCGGACAGGTCGAAAGCTTCCGCGAGGATTTGCGAATCTCGGATCTCTTGGGCGCGCCGCAACAACTCGTCACCGTGCTCAAGCGCACGCTGCCGCAGAAAATGAACGCTCATCTCGCGGCGAATCTCGAAGACGCGATGGTCAAGTCGATCGCTACCGGCGAGATGTACGTCACCCTCAACGGCGATTGGATCGCGAGCGGTCAGTTCGTCAATGCCGGCGACGCACGTGCGCTCGAAGAAGGCGCCGGACTGTTGGCTTTCAAACGTGAACTGCGCGAACTGGAAACACGCGCCGAAACGCTGTCGAAGGAAGTCGAGAACGCCAGTCAACTCGCGAAAGAGACGCGCGCGCGTTTGGTCGAACTCGAAGACGCCGTTGTTCTTTTGAACGAGGCCATCGGACGCGAAGAACGCGACGCGATGCAGCGTGAGTTGACTGTCAGCGGCTTGGACCAGGAAGTCGAACGCGTCGAACGTCACATGCGCGTTGTGGGCCAGGATTCCGCGCGTGTCGATGCCGAGCGGATCGAAGTCGAACATCGCCGCGCACAGGCTTTGTCGGATGCTGAAGCTGCTGAAGCAGCAAGGGAAGCAGCCGCGGATCAGGTGATTAAAGCGTCGGCATCGTTGACTGAATTAAGAAAGGCCGCAGAGATCGAGAGTGAATCGTTGGCGGAACAACGTGCCGCCGCTGCCGCCGCTGCCGAGCGTCGTCGCGCGACCACCGCGGAACTGCGCCGCATTGAAGGCGAACTGGCTGACTTCGCTTCACGTGTCGATCGCTATCGCATGGATCTTGCCGAGATGGACGGCCGTAGCGCTGAGTTGAAACTCTCGATCGCGGATCTCGAATTCAAAGCAAGCACGGTTGAGAGCGATCGCGCTCGCGAAGAAGAGCAGATCGCGACGCTTTCGCAGCAGTTGCAGGAAGCGCGCCGGCAAGCAGACGAGTTCTCGCGTGAACTGTCAGATCTCAATCGTCGTGCGGCTGAAGTGCGTGATGCTCGCGCCGGTTTGGAAGTGCAGCGCGCGGAAGCGCAGGCGCGGCAAACGTTCGTTCACGAAAACTGCCACTCTGAGTTGGGCCAATCGCTCGAAGAACTCGCGGGCGAGATCACGCTGCCCGAAGATTTTGATTTCGAAACGAGCCATGCGCGTGTCGAAGAGATGCGTACGCGTCTTGAAGGCTTTGGCGCGGTGAACATGATGGCGCTCGAAGAACTCGCGGAAGCTGAGGAGCGTCTGTTGTTCCTGACGGTGCAACGCCAGGACATCGTCGAAGGCATTGCGGCGACCGAAGAAGCATTGCGCGAAATCAAGCGCCGCTCGCGCGAGCGTTTCCGGCACGCGTTCGAACAGATCAACAAGAATTTCAGCACGTTGTTCCTGGAATTGTTTGGCGGTGGACGCGGCGAGATGAGTTTGATCGATGCCGACGACGTGCTCGAATCCGGCATCGACGTTATTGCTCAACCACCCGGAAAGCGTTTGCAAAACGTGCTGCTGCTGTCGGGTGGTGAAAAGGCGATGGCCGCGCTGGCGCTCGTCCTGGGCATCTTCCATTATCGTCCGGCGCCGTTCTGTTTGCTGGACGAGGTCGACGCACCGCTTGACGAAGCGAACGTGGGACGCTTTACTGATAAGGTCGTCCAGATGTCCGCCAACACGCAGTTCATCGTGATCACGCATAACAAGCGGACCATGGAGATGGCACGTGCGCTCTATGGTGTGACTATGGAGGAAGCAGGTGTCTCGAAACTGGTGTCGGTAAAGTTTGAGTGAGTATTAAAACATTTATGAGGCAAGTGCTCCCCGCCGCGCTGATCGTTTTGAGCGCGGCGATTTCCATTTGTGGCCAGGAACAACCTGCGACCAAACACAACACGCGTCCGAATCAGGCGGCGACGTCAACCGCGCCTGTCGCTAACAACAACAGTTCGGATCCGGTCAAGTACACTTACGAGTTCACGCAACCGAAGTTTTACGTCAAACACATCGTGCTCGAACACGATGCGAACGGACGTGGCACGGTCACTTTCGAACGTCTCAATGAAGATGTCGCTGTGACAGAGCCGATCGCACTCTCACAGGCCGCACTCTCGCGCATCAACACGGCGTGGCAGGGGCTACAGTTTCTCGATTCGACTTCGAATTATCAGGCAGACAAACAGTTTCCGCACTTGGGCACGATGCGAATCGGCATGGAACGCGGCGATCGCAAGCGCATGGCCGAGTTTAATTGGACCAACAACACGAATGCGGAAACGCTCGTGGGCGAGTATCGCAAGGCCGCGGATCAGGCCATTCTGATTTTCGACATCTCGGTCGCTCGTCAGAATCAGCCGCTGAACACACCGAAACTAATGGAAGCTATGGAGTCGCTCCTCAACCGCAACGCGCTTTCCGATGCGCAGCAGCTACTTCCGCTACTCAACGAGCTAAGCACCGATGAACGCATTCCGTTGATCGCTCGCAATCACGCGCTCCGGCTAATTAAAAAGATTCAGAAGTGACGAGGCGCGACCAATTCATCGTCGATTGGTGGACCGAAAACGGGAACGAGCCGGCGGGCGCCGCGGAACTCGATCAGCTTCAACAAGCATTGCTCGAAAACTTCGGCGCGCAGGGCCGCGAAAGTCCAGCTTCGATTGCGCGCACACTCGCGGATGAGGGTGTTCGGCTCAAACATCCGGAGGTTCTCGAAGCGGACGCGCGTTGGCGCGAGCGAGAGCAGCTTGCGTTGTTTACTTCCGAAGAGCTGAACTTCACCAGCATTGACGCGGCCATCGTCTACATCGAGAAGTTCGCCGCTGTACCTCAAAGCCCCGAATTGCGGAGCTTCGTCCTGCAACTCAAAACCGAACTCGAGTCGGTCGCGAAGAGTATGCGAATCCCGCTGCCGGACCGTCTGATTGCTCTCGAAGTCGCTCACTGGCTGACCGTCTGGCTACAAAACCCGCCTATTTTTTCTGACTGGCTTTTGCTGCGCCGCGATTCCGCGGAGTTTCGGGAACGTTTTAGCCACAAAGAGGCACAAAAAGCACAAAAGGCACAAGAAGACATTAGGACAGAAAAGTAGCCCCGCCCCCTGTCTACCCTTTCCTGTGCCTCTTGTGCTTTTTGTGCCTTTTTGCGGCTAAGATTCTGGAACTTTACCCGGTTCATTCACGAATACCCATTGACCAGCGGGCCAGATTTAGCGAATGACTCCGAAAAACGAGCTCAGCGACAACGAGTTACTCCGCCAGATGCTGGCCGGAGACGAAGACGCGCTCGCCCAGCTTTACCGGCGCCGCCAGGCTTCCGTTTACCGGTTTGCGTTGCAGATGAGCGGGTCGAAGTCGATCGCTGAAGACGTCACGCAGGAAGTGTTTCTGTTTCTGCTGCGTCAGGGGCACGTGTTTGACGCGGCGCGCGGAGCGCTCAGTTCGTTTCTGCTCGGGGTCGCACGCAATCACGTTTTGCGACGTCTGCGAGTCGAACATCTGCTTTCGCCGTTGGCGGATGACAACGACGACGAAGGCGCCGGGTTTCAAGTCAGCACGGAGTTATGTCCGCTCGAGGATCTGACGCGCGCGGAAACGATCGAAAACGTACGCAAAGCAGTGTTGAGTTTGCCGCCGAAGTATCGTGAGGTAGTGGTGCTGTGTGAGTTGCAGGATGTGAGTTACGTTGAGACGGCCGAGATTCTCGGCTGTGCGATTGGGACGGTGCGCTCGCGTCTGCACCGGGCGCGCGCGTTGTTGCTGACAAAGCTACGTCCGGCGGGAAGCGTTGAAGATGCAGATTCGGCGAGTGTGAAGTCAGCGAGGTGTTTCGCATGAACTGTCAAAAATTTGAGCAGGTTGTAAGTGAGCTGGCTCGCAGTCAGATGATGGAAGCCGAAGTGCGGACTGAAGCGTTGGCTCATAGTGATGAGTGCGAGCGTTGTGCGGCGCGTTTGCGCGACGAAGAGACACTCACTCGCGGGTTGCGGATGCTGGCGGGCGAGATGGAATCGCTCGAAGCGCCGGCCGGGATCGAGTTGAAGTTGCGCGAGGCATTTCGCGAGCAGTGTGTTGTTGCTCCGGTCGCGGTCGGGTCGTCGTCGAGATCGCGTTACTGGTTAGTTGCTGTAGCGGCGGTTTTGTTGTTGGCGATGACTGTAGCGGCAATGTGGTGGCGTTCAAACACGCCGCAGCAAAGTATCGCTGAAAAGACTCCTGCGAAGGCGCCTGAAGTGATCGCTGGTCCAAAGGAGCAATCGCCTGCGCCGACGCCTAAAGAAGCAGAGTATCGCGCAGTAGACCAGACGCCGAAACGACAACTTCCGAAACCCGTTCGGCGCAACGCGGCGAATCGCCGTGCTCCTGAAACTCCGGTCGCACATCACACCACGAACGAGATCGCGACCGACTTCGTGCCACTCGGCGACATGAACGCAGCGATGCTTCAGGACGGCGGACAGATCGTCCGCGTGAAGTTGCGACGCTCCGCCCTCGTGAAGTTCGGTTTTCCCGTAAACATGGAACGCTACAACGAGAACGTTAACGCAGATGTTTTGATTGGGGTCGATGGGTTGGCCCGTGCCATACGTTTTGTTCAATGAAAGGATATCGAGAGATGAAAAGAGTACTCGGAATTTTGATAGCTGTGAGTATATGCGCGTCCGCCGTCGCCTCAGTCGCTTTTGCGCAAAATCCGCAGGCTGCGAATCAAAGGGCGATTGAGATTGTTCAGCAGCGCATCTTCCAGGGGCCGGAAGGCGCGCCGATGCCTCCGCCGCCGCCCGGTGCTGACTTTGTGTGGATCGCCACCGAGAACTTCAGCGGCAAGACCGTTAAAGGCGCTCCTTATTCAGGCGAAGCTGTGACCGAGAGCGTGCAGACACTCGCCGACGGCAATCGCATCGTCAACAAGTTCACCAGTCAGGTCTATCGCGACAGCGAAGGCCGCACGCGGCGCGAACAAACGTTGAAGGCCTTGGGCCCGGTGGGAACAGGTGAAGAACCGTTGCAGACGATCTTCATCAACGATCCGGTCGCCGGCGTGAGTTATTCATTGGACTCGCGCTCGCACATCGCGCACAAAAGCATGCCGTTCAGGTTTCAGGTCATGACGAAGTCGGGCGCGCCTGGAGAAGGAAACACTTTTGAGTTCAAGTCAGCACAAGGCGCGGGCGCGACTTCCAACGTGATCGTTACTACACAAGCCGCGCCGGGACAGCCCGGGACGCGCGTGCCACCGCCGCCGGGCGTTGTCGACCATTTCGACATCCGCACCGAGGGCGCCGCGGGCTTTGCCATCAGGACCAAACCCGCGCCAGGCAACGAAGTAAAGGAACAGCTTGGCAAACAGATGATCGAAGGTGTTGAAGCTGAAGGCACGCGCACGACCGTGACGATTCCGGCGGGCGAGATCGGTAACGAACGTCCCATCGAGATCGTGAGCGAACGCTGGTACTCACCCGAACTACAACTCGTGGTGATGACCCGCCACAGCGATCCACGTTCCGGCGAGACCACTTACAAACTCACCAACATCAACCGCAGTGAACCGGCGAAGTCGCTGTTTGAAGTGCCGCCCGGTTTCAACGTCAAGGAGATGAAGTTTGGCGAGCCGAGCATCGCTCCCTTGCCGCGAAAGAAACTCGCCAATCCCGAGTAAAACTGAAATCCACAGATTACGCAGATGGTTTGAAGAAAATCTGCGTAATCTGTGGATGGTTTGTTGGTGTGACTAGTCTTCTTCCTCGCCACCACGGATGCGGCCTTCAGCTCGCGATTGCTCCACGATCTTTGTCGCTAACTGACCCGGAACCGGATCGTAGTGTGAGAACTGCATGTGGAACACGCCGCGCGCGGCGGTGATCGAGTTGAGAATTGATTGATAGTTGAGCATCTCGGCGAGCGGCACTTGCGCCTTGATCACCTGTTGCTTGCCACTCGATTCCATTCCCTGAACGCGTCCTCGCCGCGAGTTGAGATCGCCCATCAGATCGCCCGCGTATTCCTGCGGCGCTGAAATCTCGACGTCCATGATCGGCTCCAGCAGCGACGGCTTCACTTTCTCCATCGCCGCGCGAAACGCCTTGCGGCCCGCGGCGCGGAATGAATGTTCGTCGGAATCCACCGGATGAAACGAACCATCGACTAACTGCACCTTGAAATCCACGAGCGGATAACCGGCGATGGCGCCTGATTGCGCGGCTTCGACAATGCCTTTCTCAATCGCGGGCCGAAACTGTTGCGGCACCGAGCCGCCAAAGATCTTGTCTTCAAAAACAAATCCACCGCCACGCGGCAACGGCTCAAACACGCACTTGCAGTCGCCAAACTGTCCGCGTCCGCCGGTCTGTTTCTTGTGTCGTCCCTGGACTTCCGCACGTTGCGTAATAGTTTCCTTGTAAGGAACCTTCGGCGGATGCAGCGTCACTTCCACGCCGTAACGCTTCTTCAGTTTTTCCACCACCGTTTCGACGTGCAACTGTCCTGAGCCCGAGAGCAGAAACTCTTTCGTCTGCGGATCGCGCGTGAAGTGGAGCGCCAAATCTTCTTCCAGAATCTTGTGCAGCGCCGTGCTGATCTTCTCTTCGTCCTGGCGTGACTTCGGCTCGATCGCAAACGCGATCGCTGCTTCCGGATACTCAACCGCGTCGTAAACGATTTGCGACGCCTTGTCGGAGAGCGTGTCGCCGGTTTGTGTTTCCTTAAGTTTGACGCAGGCAAAGATGTCGCCGGCATGCGCCTCGGAAACTTTGTCGAGTTGCTTGCCTTGAATGGTGTGCAGAGCGCCGAGCCGTTCGGAAACGCCACGGGACGAATTTAATGCGTTGGCGTCGGTTTGCAAGTGACCGCTGATGAGCTTGAACACGTTGATGCGGCCGGCGAAAGGATCCGCGATGGTGCGGAAACAATATGCCGAGAGCGGTTCGCTGTCGCTGTACTTGCGCGGAATTCTTTCCGCGTCCGGACCACCGTCAACCGGACGGCCCCATTCCACTTCGTGATGCGCCGGATCGGGCGCGTAATCAACTAGCGCGTTCAGCAACGCCCGCAAGCCGACCTGCGTCATGCTCGACACGGCGAACACCGGACACAGTTTGCTTTGCGCGATCGCGTTGTTGATGTTAGGCAGGATGTCTTCTTCGTCGAGCGTGCCTTGCTCGAAATATTTCTCCATCAACTGATCGTTTGACTCGGCGACGAGTTCGACCAAACGTTCGCGCGTCTTATCAACGATCTCGCGGCCTTCGGACGGGATGTCGATCTCTTTCGCCTGCCCGTCTGGTCCAAGCTCGTAGGCTTTCATGTGGACCACGTCGACGACGCCGCGAAAGTCTTTCTCTTTTCCGATCGGTAAAGTGAAAGGAATGATTGCTCTACTAAAAGTTTTTTGCGCGCTCTCCAAGGCCATCCCGAAATCGGCATGTTCTTTGTCGAGTTTATTGATCACCATGATCCGCGGGACCATGAACTCGTTGGCGTAGGCCCAGGTCTTCTCTGTTTGGACTTCAACACCTTTGACGCCGTCGACAACTACGACAGCGCAATCCGCGACGCGCAGCGCCGGCCGCGCGTGGCTTATAAATGCCGCATAACCGGGCGTGTCTATAAAATTGAGTTTTGTATCGCGATGATCGAGATGTGCTAGTGCGGTATTGAGTGTGATTTTACGAGCGATGGAATCTTCTTCGTAATCCGTGACTGTGGTTCCTTCATCTACCTTTCCCCAGCGCGGTGTGGCTCCGGCGACGTAGAGAAGAGAGCTGATTAGCTGCGTCTTCCCTGCGTCGCCATGTCCA
>DATELP010000085.1:0-10028 GCA_035276425.1 Pyrinomonadaceae bacterium | reverse complement strand
CAATCCGCCGGAAGTTTTTCGCCTCGATCTGAATTCCAAAACGCAGCAGCCACTCACAACCTTCAACACTGAACAGCTCGCAAAGGTTGATTGGCTGCCGTTGCGTCATTTCTGGTTTACCAGCAAAGCCGGCAAACGCATTCACAACATGATCGCTTTGCCGCCGAACTTCGACGAAAAGAAGAAGTATCCGCTGCTCGTCGTGATGCACGGTGGACCACACAGCATGTGGCGCGACAATTGGGGACTACGTTGGAACTACTTCATGCTGACGCGTCCAGGTTACGTCGTGCTGTTGACGAACTATTCCGGTTCGACCGGATTTGGTGAAGCGTTTGCGCAGAGCATTCAGGGCGATCCATTGAAAGGCCCGGGCAACGAGATCAACGAAGCAGCGGATGAAGCGATCCGGCTTTATTCATTTGTCGACGGTTCGCGTCAAGCCGCGGCGGGTGCGAGTTACGGCGGTCACCTTGCAAACTGGATGCAAGCCACGACCTCACGTTACAAAACGCTGATCAGTCACGCGGGTCTGATCAACCTGGAGTCGCAATGGGGCACGAGCGACACGATCTATTCGCGCGAAGTGAACAACGGTGGACCGGTTTGGGAACAAGGTCCGGTGTGGCGCGAACAGAACCCGATCCGTTTCGCCGCCAACTTCAAAACACCGATCATGCTGTCAGTCGGCGAGAACGACTTCCGCGTGCCGCTCAATCAGACGCTTGAGAATTGGAGTGTGCTGCAACGGCTACGCATCCCGAGCCGCCTGCTCGTCTGGCCCGATGAAAACCACTGGATACTGAAAGGCGAGAACAGCCGCTACTGGTACCAGGAAGTTTACGCGTGGCTGAAGAAATATCTCGACGAGCCGTCAAACGTCAGCGAGCGATGACGGTAACGCCACGGACTGACACAGACGAACACGACAAGACAAATGTATAAATCAGTCCGTGTTCCTCTGTGTTCGTCTGTGGCCTTATTTAGGCGAGATTGAGCGCCGTAAGTAAAAGATCAGATCAGTTGACGGCGGGTCGATGCCGAGTTGACGGATCATTCCCACGACTTGTCCGCGGTGCAGCGTTGCGTGATTCACGACGTGCTGCATTTGATCGACGAGCGGCATCGAGCTCGCATCACCGCTCAAAAGCTTGAAGTGAAGTTCGGCAGTGAGCCGTTCTTCATCAAGCTCCGACACAAAACGCATGCGCCGATCACGAACGGCGGCCCAACGCTCGGTCAAAGTCGGCAGATCGGCGCACGCCTCGCAGGTCCACGAAGCCCACGCTTCTGCTTTACCGGGCGAGTGGCCGTGCCATCTTTCCACCCAAATCCATTCCGCGCCCGCCATGTGCAGCAGCGTTCCATAGATCGATCCGTGACTAATGCCGGTTTCGCGACGCAGGCCCTCGTCCGGCAACTTCGCGGCGGCTTGCATTGCCAGGTCGTTGGCCCATTCCATGTATTCGAATTGACGTTTTATATCTGCCAGGTTCATTGTATCTCCATTATGAAGTTCGCCAGGATTGTGTTTCTAGTCGCCGGAATTTACGGCTTGATCGTGTTGCTGCCATTGTATTTCATGGAAGCGCAGACGGGACGAGATTATCCGCCACCAATCACTCACCCGGAGTACTACTACGGTTTTGTGGGTGTTGGTGTTGCATGGCAACTCGCGTTTCTCGTGATCTCGCGCGACCCGGTACGCTATCGCCCGTTGATGCTCCCGTCGATCGTTGAGAAGGCGAGTTTTGGGATCGCAGTCGCAGTGCTGTACATGCAACAGCGCGTTTCGACTTTCATGCTCGGCGCCGCGATGGCCGATTCGCTGTTGGGCGTGTTGTTTGTGCTGGCGTTTTTGAAAACTGCTAAAGCAGCAGTGGAATAACTATCTGAAGCAAACAGCTTCAGTGAGGTAATTCTTTGCCGCAAATTCCACAAAACGTGGCGCCAACCGGGATCGAATAGCCGCAGAAAGCGCACTTCTTCATGCCCCTGCTTGAGTCTGTACGCTTCTTGAGGAAAATGACTAAAACAACGATCACCACAATGGGCACGCCGAAAGTAAGCAGCAAGACGACCAATATAGCAATGATTTCCCACGGTCCGAGGCCCCCTATAGCCATCAAAGCAGCCCTCCTTAGAAAATTTACAGCGGAGTGTCGATCTCTCGAATGTCGTGCGTCGTAAGGTTGAAGGCAGATATTAATATAAGGAGTGAAGTCATGAAATACATGTTACTGATTTACCACGACGAACAGGGCTGGAATTCGATTAGTGAGGCGGAACGCCAGCAAATCTTCCTCGAATACAGGAAGTTGAGAGGCGAACTCGAGGCCAGCGGGCGGTTTGTAACCGGGTCGCAGTTGCAACCAATCACGACTGCCACGAGTGTGCGCGTGCGCGACGGCAAGGAATTGGTTACTGACGGGCCGTTTGCTGAAACGCACGAACAACTCGGCGGCTACTTCCTCGTGGAAGCTAAAGATCTCGACGAAGCCACCAGCATCGCGGCCCGCATTCCCGCAGCGCGAACCGGCACGATTGAAGTCCGGCCGTTGGTCGAGATGGCTGCGCAAGCGCCGGCGTAAAGGTTGTACAGAAGCGAGACGTTGCACTCCCCCAGCGGTTGTGCAACGCTCGCTTGCATGTCGCAGGCGAGCGAAACACTCGAACAAGTCTTTCGCGAAGAGTACGGGCGGATCATCGCCACGCTGATCCGCCAGTCCGGCTCGTTCGATCTCGCCGAGGAAGCGCTGAACGAAGCGTTTCTGTCCGCCGCCGCTACGTGGGAACGCGATGGTCCACCTCGTAATCCCGGCGCGTGGCTTACCACCGTCGCGCATCGACGACTGCTCGACGCACTCCGCCGCGACAAGACTCGCACCGACAAGCAGCCGGAGATCGAATTCGAAACCACTCGGCTACAACCATACGCCGAACCTGAATCGATCGACGAATCCGTGGAATATCCCGACGATCGCTTACGTTTGATCTTCACCTGCTGCCATCCGTCGCTTGGCCGCGATGCTCAGGTCGCACTCACACTACGCACACTCGGCGGCCTCACAACAACCGAGATCGCGCACGCGTTTCTCTTGCCCGAACCGACGCTGGCCCAACGGCTCGTGCGTGCGAAACAAAAGATTCGCGTCGCACGCATCCCTTACGAAATCCCCGCGCTCGATCGCCTCAGCGATCGACTCGCCGCTGTGCAAGCAGTGATTTATCTGATCTTCAACGAAGGTTACGCGGCGAGCGCCGGTGCGAATCTCGTGCGAAACGATCTATGCGCGGAAGCGATTCGTTTAGGACGCGTACTTTGCGAACTGCTGCCGAACGAACCGGAGAACATCGGCCTGCTCGCGTTGATGTTGTTGCAGAACTCGCGCCGTCGTGCACGCGTGAACGATCGCGGCGAGCTGGTTACGCTCGAAGAACAGGATCGTTCGCTGTGGGACAGCAACGAAATTGAAGAAGGTTTACGTTTGGTTACAAGAGCCCTGGCGATGGGCCGTGTTGGTAAGTATCAACTGCAAGCCGCAATCGCCGCGGTCCATTGCGAAGCGAACACTGCCGAGGAAACTGACTGGCCGCAGATCGTCGCGTTGTATGAAGAGTTGATGCGCTACTCTTCGTCGCCGGTGATCGCGTTGAACCACGCAGCGGCAGTCGCGATGGCGGAAGGCGCCGAACACGGTCTGCGATTAATAGACCGAGCCAACACGAACGGCACGCTCAACAACTATTATCTCTTCCACGCAGCACGCGCCGATCTCCTGCGCCGCCTGAATCGTTTCCCGGAAGCACGTGCGGCTTACGAACAAGCACTCTCGCTCACCACCAACATAATCGAGCAAAACTACATCCGCCACCGGTTGGACGAGATAAGCACCGTCCACTGATTCACCCGTTTTGAGTTCAAGCTTTAGCTTGTCTGGGCAAAGCCCGCCTAAAGGCGGAACTCAAAACTCACGCCCAAGGTGGACCGAAATACGCCAAAAGTTCGCGTTAGTGAATTGAGAGGCAAGAGCCCGAAGAGGAGCCCCATGAAACTGAACGCTAAACGAGTCACATTCATAGTCATCGCGCTCGCAAGTCTATATGTCATGTACCACAACGAGCGTTTTCTTATCGACTCAGAGCATCCAGCCTGGCAACGCTACGAGGCTTTCAAGTGGTGGTTATTACCACACGGTGTGTTCGGCGCGATAGTCCTGCTCTTTGCACCCTTTCAGTTTTCCGAGCGATTCCGTCAACGATTTACCAAGGCGCATCGTGTGATGGGTCGCTTTTACGTGTTGGGTGCATTGGCTCTCGCGCCGATGGGGGCTTACATCCAGTATTACCAGGAACGCATGGGAGCGCCGCGTTCATTTACGGTTCTCGGGATTGTCGACGCCACGATGCTGATGGGCACGACCTTGCTTGCACTTCTGTTCGCAGTCAGACGCAAGATCGCTTTGCACCGGCAGTGGGCCACGCGCAGTTACGCCGTCGCACTCGTCTTCATCGCCGCGCGCTTTGTGATGGGAGTCACGGGTTGGGAACAACTCGGCATCGAGATCGTGCAGGCAATCATCTGGTCGTGCTTGGCGCTTTCGATGGTCTTCGCCGACGTTTCGATTCACTGGCGAGAGATTCGCTCGGCATTGTCGCGGGTGAAGGCGCCGGTTCCAGCGAAACCGGCTTTAGTCAACCGACCCGCACGCGCTGCGTAATGAGTTTCAAAGTTTGGTGAAGGGCTGGGCTCCACGCTTCAGCCCTTCACGCAAACGACCTGCTTGATCTCCGCGACAACTTCCACCAAGTCTTCCTGGTTTTTCATTACCGCTTCAATCGACTTATAAGCGCCCGGAATTTCATCCAGCACGCCTGTGTCCTTGCGGCATTCAACGCCCGCGGTCTGACGCGCCAGATCTTCGGCCGAGAACGCACGCTTGGCCGCGCCACGCGACATCTTGCGGCCCGCACCGTGAGAGCACGAACTAAAACTCTCAGCCGCGCCGCGTCCTTTCACGATGAACGACTTCGCGCCCATCGATCCGGGAATGATGCCGTACGTGTCTTTGCCGGCGTTGATTGCGCCCTTGCGTGTGACGAAAACTTTCTCGCCGTAATGCTCTTCGAGCGCAACGTAGTTGTGATGACAGTTGACCTGAAGTTCAGGTTTGAAGGGCTGACGGTGATTGAACAGTTTGTTAAATACCTTCAGCAAACGTGTCATCATGATCTCGCGGTTCTTCATCGCATAGTTTTGCGCCCACTTCAGGTCTTTCCAGTAAGCGGCAAACTCAGGTGTGCCCTGAATGAAGTAAGCGAGATCGGGTGCCGGAAGCTCCGAAAGTTTCCATAACGACTTGGCGGTCGAAATGTGACGATCGGCGAGTTCCTTACCGATGTTGCGCGAACCGGAATGAAGCATCAACCAAACGAAGTTTTCAGTGTCGAGACAAACTTCGATGAAGTGATTTCCGCCTCCGAGCGTACCGAGCTGCTGCATGGCCTTCGCTTTACGATCGCGAACGCCCTCGTGCAGATCGGCAAAGTCGTTCCAGCCTTCCCAGTACGAAGACTCGTCAACTGACTCCTTGTAGTGGTTGAAGCCGACCGGAATCGCTTCCTCGATTGCGAGTCGCAAATCTTTCAGCTTGCCTTCGAGGATGTGGCTTTTAAACGGCGTCTTCAACGCCATCATTCCGCAGCCGATATCCACTCCGACCGTCGCCGGAATCACTGCTTCTTTGGTAGCGATCACCGAACCAACCATGCTGCCGACGCCGAGGTGCGCATCAGGCATCAGTGCGACGTGCTTGAACAAGCACGGCAAACGCGAAACGTTGCGCAGCATGTTTTGTTCATCAATGCTGAACTCATGGTTGGCCCACGACAGTATTTCGTGTTGAGCGCCACCGATTGTTAGTTTTTCGTAAGCCATTTCTATCTCCGTTGTAAGTGTAGTTCTAACGCTCAGCAAAAACTAAAGAGCGGGCATTTGAGCTTCCGGGGAAGCTGCCCGCTCCTGCAATTCTCTTGAGTTTTCTTTGAGATTTGGGAGCGGGAGTCCGCTCCCGCTGAATTAATGCGTGACTCGCCGGCCAGGGATGGACACGACGTGGTATCCGGCCCTGAGTTGCCGTTTGGTCGTGTGTTTTGTGTTGTTCCAGCTCGTCATCGAATGCTCTTCCTCAGTCTTCGCGCACTTCGCTCCGCGCGCAAAGGGAGACTTATATAAAGCAGGACCACCGATTGTGTCAAGAAGTCTTTTGAGAATTATTTTGTTCTTTAGGAACTTCGTCGGTCATCCATTGGGCAGTGCCCTCGGAGGCGTAACCGAGAAAGCGTTGCTCCTGCGCGAGTAACTCAGACTCATGCCTGGTCTGCTCGTGGAGTCGCAAGGCTGTGCGCTGTTCGACTGCTGCGCGCATGCGTCTGGTTATCGAGAGGGATGCAATCACAGGCACGGACATCGGCCACACTAGTCCCAACCAAAGGTCTCGCGCCAGGGATCCGGATCTGTAAGTGACCCAGAACGCCACCGCGCCTATGAAATAAAATAATGGTAGCCAGGTGATTAACAGAGCCATGAGAAAAAGAGTTTCTCAAAACTTTTTGTGATGGCCCTGTCCTCTGCAATAGGGACAGGGCCTTTGTTTAAGCAAGGTCGGAACGTTGCGGCTTAGTTGCAGTTCCAGCAAATTTCCCGGCGGGACGACTTGAATTCCGTAACGCATCCCTCCTGAGTGTCCCAACACCAATTGTAAGAGCCACAGGCGACGGTCCTGGAGGCATCGGTGTAATAGGTCCAGATGGGCAGTAACGTGCCGCATGTAGCATTCGCGCACTCGGCAGTTTGTGGCGCAGAACCGGAACTGAGGGCCACGGTTATCAGAAGCAGTGACAGTAAGAGCAGCAAGCGCCGGTAAGTTTTCTTGAGCATACACTTCTCCGTTTGTTGTAGGGTTGAGGTCGACGGGCGAATATCGCGTGAACCATACGTTGAGGCAAGAGGGATGTCAACCTCGATCTGAAATGGGTCTAGCTAAAAAGAATGTAGATACCGAGAGCTATTAGCACAAACGGCACAACGATATGGCCGAAACGATCTACCGCGCGCCTCACCGCGGGGTGGTTGCCGATCGAGTATCCCATGCCACACCACAGAGCGATCATCACGGCAAACGTCAGCAATGTGAGCATCAACGATGAGAGGTCGCTATTGGCAAACAGCGGGACGTAGATCGCGATGTTGTCGCCGCCGTTGGCAAACGTGATAGCGGAAACCGTCAGGACTGATCCGGCTCGTGTTTGAGTGTGGTCGTCATCATTCCCCCGTTTCAAGTCGATCAACTTCTTAACGCCGATGAGTATGGGAACAAGGCCGAGTAAGCTGATCCACGTTTCAGGAACGATGAAGCGGGCGAAGAAGCCTGCCAAACTGATCGCTACCAGCGCCGCGATACCCAGGTATTGGCCGAGCACCACATGCCAACCGCGCAGATTCTTTTGCGCAAAGAAGAACGTGAGGACAAAGATGTCGTCTATGTTCGTGGCCGCAAAACTGACCACAGCAGTAGCGAGAGTTTTTAGCAGCCACGTAGACACGTTTGTATCGCGAGGTAATCCAGTAAGGAGTGCCAGGCTCGGGTTAGAAATAAGGACTGAGGAGTAGTTTGGCCTCATAATCAATGAGACCTAACTTAACGCGATCGAGCCAGCCAATTCTTCCTAATACGCTTCTTGTGAATTGCTCATCCGCAGCGAAATATACTGTCGCTTCTGAACGAATACCCAAGACCTCGATCGTGACAGTGTGAAGATGCGCCTTGAACGAACCGGTAACGGTCGCGATGTTTTCCGCGGCAGTGCTTTCGATATCAAGGCCCAACAACTCGCCGTGAGCCCGTTTGAAGATACAGTGGCTTGAACCAGTGTCTAACCTGACTTCACACTCAACTGACTCTCGTCCGTGATGAAGAATTGCCGTGAGGCTGATTCCAGGTTTGAGTGTGTTGTAGTAGTGAGCGTGTTCGAACGTGAGGGTTTTGCTCAAGAAAGCCATCCTCCAGTAAAGGGCACTGGCTCTTTGTCCGTGACCAGTTCGACAAAGGGTATCTCAATGCCTTCATCCTTAGCTTTGCCATACACTTCCTTAGCCGTCGATCCGCTCGCAATCAAGCGGTCACCGTCTAGTGCGACCCATTGCCCTAAGTATTTCTCTCGATTTTCGTCCAACCATCGGAGCGACTGTGCAGAACGGTTAACCTGTGCTTGTAACCTGTCTGATTCCCCGTTGGCCGCTCCTTTCTCGTCCAACCATTTACGAATCCTTTCCTGCTCTGTCGCGGGCAGTTGTTCAATCGACTTGATTATTTGCTCAAAGCTCGGATTCATGTCGGAATTCTACCACAGCGCATTGCGCTGACCTTCGAAACGTTGACACAGTCGCGCGAGCTGGAGTAAGTTTAGGCCCTTCGGAAAACAAAAATGAGTTCGACACGGTCCACGTCAATGTTCGCCGCTGTTAACAAAGGCGATCAGATGTGTGCTTGTTTGTGTTGTTGTAAGCCGTCAAATGAGCGGACTGTGTATGTGATCTAGGACTTAAAGCAATCATCAGCATTCACCAGGCCGCTCTTTTGAGCGGCCTTTTTTGTTGCGCGCATTTCGAAGCCGAAAGGAAACCACATGAACGATCCAGACGCGTTAGCAATCTATTACGAGCATCCCGACTGGTTCCGGCCGCTCTTCGCGGAACTCGATCGACGAGCCGTTCCGTACGTCACGCTCGATGCGACTCGTCATTCTTACGATCCGAGCGACACCGACCGAGCTTACACAGTGCTGTTCAATCGCATGAGTCCGTCTGCGTACCTCCGCGGCCACGGTCACGGAATTCTCTACACACTCCAATACCTGAATCATCTCGAGAGCTTAGGCACGCGAGTTATCAACGGCGAGAAGTCTTTCGCCATCGAGATCTCCAAGGCGCGCCAACTCTCGTTACTCGAATCACTAAACCTGCCTTATCCGAAAGCACGCGTGATCAACTCGCCTTCGTTGGCCGTCGAAGCTTCTGAAGGTCTGCGCTTTCCGATCGTGGTGAAGGCCAACATCGGCGGCAGCGGCGCGGGTATTGTTCGCTTCGATTCGCGCGAGCAACTGAAAAACGCTGTAGAAAACAACAAACTCGATCTCGGCGTCGATCAAACTGCGCTGGTCCAGGAGTTCATTCCACCACGCGACGGACACATCACACGCGTAGAAACACTCGGCGGCAAGTATCTCTACGCGATCAACGTCTTCACCACCGGCGACACGTTCAACCTCTGCCCCGCCGACATCTGCCAAACCACCGACGGAGTTGAACTAACGCGCGCGGCCTGTCCCGTTGATGCGCCACGTTCGGGCTTGCGCGTCGAAGCGATTGGACCACCTCGCGACGTCATCAAGGCAGTGGAACGAATCGTTCAAGCGGCGCAGATCGACGTCGGCGGCGTCGAGTACATCGTCGACGATCGCGACGGTTCGTTGCTCTATTACGACATCAATGCGCTTTCAAACTTTGTCGCTGATGCACCGCGCGTGATCGGCTTCGACCCGCACGCGCGATTGGTCGACTTTCTGCAAGAGGAGATAAGACGATGCGCTACGGTTACTGGCTCCCGGTTTTCGGCGGTTGGTTGAGAAACGTCGAAGACGAGGGAATGGAGGCGAGTTGGAAGTACGTCAGCAAACTGGCGCGCCGCAGCGAACAACTCGGCTACGATCTGACGTTGATTGCCGAACTCAATCTCAACGACATCAAGGGCGTCGAAGCGCCTTCACTCGATGCATGGTCCACCGCCGCGGCGCTGGCCGCAGTCACGACGAAGCTCGAACTGATGGTCGCAGTGCGTCCCACGTTTCATCAACCGGCGTTACTCGCAAAGCAGGCCGCAAACATCGATCACATCGGCGGCAACGGCAGGCTTTCGTTGAACGTCGTGTCGTCGTGGTGGGCTGACGAGGCGCGGAAGTACGGCGTC
>DATELP010000084.1:0-11644 GCA_035276425.1 Pyrinomonadaceae bacterium | reverse complement strand
GATCGGGTTCGCGCAGGAGAATCACATCCCACGCCCAACGGCCGAGTTGCGCGTTACGCGTGTCTTTGACTTTCGCCCGGTAGCGAAACTGGTTTCCATGCTCGTCTCGCTTCTTCGACTCTTTGTAATCGCATTCAATCACCGCCAAACCGACCTGACTCAAACCCTGCAATTCATTGGCTTCAGAAATCCCGTTATGGTTTCTGTCCTGCCATAACAGCAGACTGTTGAAGACGGCGTCTCGGTCGGTGATCAAGCCATCAGCGTTGCCACCTTTTGCAGCCGAGTCGTATTCAACGAGCGCGTTGAATCCATTCCTGCCTGTGCCAAACGGTGGGTCGGACTGTGGCGTGAAGTTGCCAAACAACTCTCTGCCATCATTTATCGTTCCATCGCCGTTGCGATCCAGTGCAAGCCACGCGTCATCCGTTTGGGCCACAGTCCACGACAACCTTTCGGGTCTGCCGTCGCTATCGAGATCGAAGTTGGTGCCGTTGGCCGTGTTCGTCAAGTTGAAGCCGTTGCCCGAAACGTCGATCAGCACTGGTGTGCCCTGGCATTGCCAGCACCCTGAATCCGAGTGGTCTACGTCTCCATCACAGTCGTTGTCTTGAGTATCGTTGCAAGGCGAGCAGTCCATTGATTGCTCCCAGTTCGGACCCTCAGACCACATGGTACAGGTGCAGCCGTCACAGTTATTGTCATAGGGGTCTCCACACTCCTCTTCGGCCCCCGGTTTTACGGCTGCATTGCTGTCGTCACAATCGGTTCCACCGCAGAAGGCACTCTGGAAACCATCATTGTCGGCGTCAGGACAAGGTTCGCAGTCGGGGTCTTCAACAAATCGATCGTGCAGGTTTTCCATCAAGCAGGCGACGCCCGCCTTTTCACAGTCTCCAATTGACGAGTGCAATGAAAGGAAACCCGGACTACCGTTACCCAGTTCATGAATCCGGACGCAGCCGGCTATATCATCCGGGCATTGCATACTAAGGAAACCACCAGCAGCTTGCTGGCACGTGTCACCGAGTGGGCGATTGGAGGCGGGCTTAAACGAAATGCGCTGGAATTGAGGCTGTTGTCCACGACTGCGACCCAAAGCCTCGGGTTCAGCGGTCCACTTATCGGGATCGCGGGAATCGCGTACCACCAGAACGCCCCTGTACCACATCAATGTGTCGCTGAATACGGCACTGTCTATTGAGAAGCTAAGCGGTAATGAGTCGAGATCCACGCCAAACCGTTGCGCGCGGTTTCTGGTCCGGTTTAGCGCACCTTCATCAGTTTGCACCTCGATCTCCTCACCCGGTTGCAATGGGTTTCGCTCCAGGTTTCTGGTTCGCTTTAGGAGCATGCGAAAGAGCATCTCAGGGTTGGACGATTGAAAATGAATAGCCGCGGCAAAACCAGTGATGGGTCTACCGGAAACGTTGCGCACTCGTATTTGAATATTCTTGAACCAACCGTTCTTTTCTTTGAACTCTACCGTGTCGCGACCCCAGCGACTGATCGGATTTCGTGTTTTGATCTTGATCCTGTCGTGGACAGAACGGGCTCCTATGTTGATATCAACAATTTCCAGAGGCTCATCAGGATATCGTTCGATCTCTAGTACTTTATCTGCTTCCTGCGTGTGAACCAACGCAGGGTTGGCGTCATTTCCGGTCCATAGCGCGAGCGCAAGAACCACTACAATTACGGTTACTGAGAGAGAAGACTTGAGACGTGTCATCGCTGCCTCCTAAGATTGAGGTTCTCTGGACACCAGGGAGAAATAACGCAATCTGCGGGATCACGTGAGGCGTTGTCGGGGGCAGCAGTCTCTTACACTCTGTCGGCAAAAGTCAAGACTAACCTTAGTGCGCGATAACCAGCGCAAGCGGATTTCTCTGTTTCCACAGTTGAAACAGATCGCGATTCAATAAGCAATATAAGGCGATGCCCGCATTGCGAGCGCAACGCGGGCATCGATCAAAACAAACGTTCAGAAGCTAGAAGTTCAGCTTCAATCCAAACTGCATCGTGCGCGGATCGCGCGTCGCCGTGACCACGCCGAAGTTAGTCGCCGTGATGTTCGTCGAGATGGTTCTGAAGTTCGTGTGGTTGAAGATATTGAACATCTCCGCACGCAACTGTAGATAAACCGACTCGGTGAACCGGAAGTTCTTCGACATCGTGAAGTCAACGCGCTGCGTACCTGGACCATCAATGATACCCCGCGGCGTAGTGCCCGGGCTGTTCGACAATCCCGTCGAGCCCGCACCGGTGTTCGGCGGATTGAGCTGGAAGCACTGATTGGTCACCCACTGCAACTGGTGCGGTGCGTTTTCGTTCGGATCGCACAACAAATTCGGACGCGCTGCCGGGTTCGCGTTGATCAGACCCAAGCCGGCAAAATCCAGATTCGAAGTGGTGACGCTGAACGGAACGCCCGTGTAGACGGTGATAATTCCCGACGCCTGCCAACCACCGAACGCCTTACCGACGAAGTCGTTGCGATTGCGCAGGAACGGTATCTCATAAATGTAGTTGAGGTTGAAAACGTGACGGCGATCCAACGTTGCGCGCTGATACTCCGCACGAATGTCGTAGGTGTTCTGCGGCGACGTTGTGCGATCGTTAGGACTGTCCGTCAGGTTCTTGGACCACGTGTAAGCTAACTGAACTTGCGAAGAGTTCGCGAAGTTGTGCTGCGCAGAAACCTGGAGCCCGTGGTAGTTCGAGTTGTAACGCGGCTGCACCATCGCGATCGACCGGTAACCTTTGAAGGGCCGGAGCTGATCGAGAATCAACAGATCCGAGAAAGCTGTCGTTCCAACTACGTTGGGATTTCCGGTCGCGCCCGTCGTGTTGCGAAATGCATAACCGGCCGGCTGACAGCGAACGAGTGTCGGAGCAGGATTCTGTCCGATGAAGCCGTTGCCCGGCGCACACATTGAATTCAATGCCACTCCCGGCGGAACTTCGTTGAGCTCCGTGAGTCCGATCAAGTGCGTTCCCTTTGAGCCGAAGTAACCGATCGTAAACATCGTGTTGCTGTTGAGCTGGTGTTGAAAATCCAACGACCAGTGCTGCATGTACGGTGTGTGGAAATCGGATTGTACGGCGCGCAGTCCCTGCACCGTCAGGTTTGTCGGTACGCCACCACCCGGATTATCGAAATTGGTGTTCGTGGCTGTCGCGGTTTCCTGATACGGCGGGTTCAGACCGATGTCCTGCAGGAATGTTCCGACCAGCACCTGCTCGTGGTAAATGCCATAGCCGGTGCGAATCGACGTTTTGCCGTTGCCGGTCGGATCCCAGGCGATACCAAAGCGCGGCGCGAAGTCTTTCTTCGAGACGTCGATAACGTACTTGCCAAACGGCGATACGGTTGGCCGGCAATTAAACTGCGCCGGACCGGTCGTGAAGTTTTGCGAGTTCACGATCAGACCGTTGCACCAGTTGCCGGTTCCGGCAACGCGGTTACCGGCGCCCGTAATGCGCGGCGCTTGCGATGGATCGTAGAGCTCCGGAACAAACGTCGAGAGCCGTCCATTCTTGTCCCACGGCGAGGGGAAATACGAATAGCGCACGCCGTAGTACACAGTCAGGTTGGGACGCATCTTCCACTCGTCCTGCACAAACGCTTCGAAAGCTTTCTGCCGCAGGTCGGCCGTGTAGTCAAAGCGGGCCTGGGAGAATGTTTGCGCGTTGCCGACGAGGAAGTTGGCCCAGCGCTGGATGTTTTGATTGTTCGCGTTATTGGTAACGCCTGGAGCCACCGTGGCGTCGAAAGTGTTGAAGAGTCCTTCGTTGTTACCGGCCAGCGCGTTCTCATTCTTCCGATAGATCGAATAGACAGCGCCGTACTTCACCGTGTGGCTGCCATAGATCGAGGTGACGCTGCCACCGAAATTGTGCTTGTACGAGAAGTTGTCGTAAGGACCGAAGCTCGTTAGACCAGTGAAGCCGTTGCCCGTCAGCGTCGGTATCCGGTCGCGCTCATTAATAAAAGGCAATGTGATCGGCACAGTAGTACGAGTCAACGCCAGCAGACCGACGTTGTGGCTGAGGATGGCGCCGTAACCATAAGTGTAACGACCTTCCAACACCGTCTTCGGACTCAGCACGTAAGTTGTGTTGAACGTGTGCGTCTTGCCGGGTGAATCGGTGACCGTGGTCGAAACGTCCGGCAGGTTGCTGCCGCTGGAGAAAAGCGCGTTTCCATCAACAGTCGGGATCTTGTCTTTCTGGAAGCGGTAATAAGCCGTCCAGTTATCACTGAACGCGTGATCGATCTTCACGATCGTCTGATCGAAATCAGCAACGTTCGGGACCGCGACGTTGAGATTGAATCCGCCCGCGTTAGGCAACGGCAACTGATTGTAAATGCTGCTGACGTACGCCTGTGCGGCGGCACTGCGACGATCAGCGGGAATCGGCGTGCCCGCAGGAAGAACAAACTGGCTGCTGCCGGCGACGCATGCCTCATTCAGATACCGGCGTGCGATACAAACCGGAACCGGGAAGATACCTTGTCTTAGATTCGCATCCGGAACGGTAACGGTTGCGGGCGCGCCAAAACGACGGTCGCGACGAAACTCCTGCGCGATAAAGAAGAACGTGCGGTCGACTTTCTTGAACCAGCCGCTGGGCTGTCCTTCACCGAACGCCGGGACATACACCGGACCGCCGAGCGTCCAGCCGTAGTTGTTGTAGCGGAACGGAACGCGGCGCGCTTTGCCGTTTTCGTCTCTGCCAAGCTGCGGATTGTTTGAAGCGTTGGTAAGAAAATTGTTGGCGTTGAATGCTTCGTTGCGAATGAATTCAAAAGCAGTACCGTGAAACTCATCCGTGCCAGAGCGAGTGACGACGTTGACCTGACCGCCGCCGCTGCGTCCCGACTCCGCGGGGAACAAGCTGCGCAGCACTTTGAACTCGCCGATCGTATCCACGCTCGGATACGCCTGAATCGTGATGTTGGAACCGCGGTCAGTGATGTCCGCGCCATCAACCGTGAACGTGTTCTGACTGCTGCGCGCACCGTTGACCGAAAGGTTGATCGTGTTCGCCTGTCCGTCAGGGTTCGTGGTGCCGACGTAAACCTGGTCCGCGAGATCGCTGCTGACGCCCGGCGCGAGCGCCACGAGTTGCACCCAGTTGCGGTTGTTCAATGAAAGCTCGCGCGCTTGTTGACCCGTGATCAGACTCGACGCGGTAGCTGTGGCCAACTCGACAGCGACGGGATCCGCCTTGACGAGCACTGTCTCCGAAATGTTTCCGGCTTCCAGCACAACGTCAATCGTTCTGCGCTGACCGACGTCAACCTTGATGTCGTTCTGAACTGTCTTTTTGAAGTTCGATGCTTCCACTGAGACAGAGTAGAGGCCCGCCGCAAGGTTGGGCACACTGAAATCCCCATCGTCGTTTGTTTCGACCGTGCGCACAAGAACGTTCTTCTGCGCGTCCGTAACAGTGACGGTCGCTCCCTTTACGATGGCGCCGGCAGCGTCCTTGACGGTTCCGGCGAGGTTGCCAGTGATCTCCTGCGCAAAGGCGACGCCGCAAAGGGCGAACGGGAGCACCAGCAACAACATAATAGTCTTGAGCTGAGCGTTAAATTTCATGGGGATAATCCTCTTCATAGTTGTGAAATGGAAGCATGCCCTCCGAGTCGGAAACGGGCGTTGGGAGAACCACAATCTGCATGGTTTTTTGCAAGCCGAGTAAAGCAATTGTCGTTGGAAAGAAGGCCGAGCCTCGATAAACGAGTGCGCGTATTCTTACACACGAGTCTGTTTCTGGCAACAGGACCAAACAGCATAAAAAAGAACCAATTACGTACCGAGACCGTAGCCACCGCCGCGCAGGGCGACCCCCGGGCGCGCTTCGGTGATTTGACCGTTTGCCAGCACCGTTTCGCCGTTCACGATCACGTAGCTGATGCCGGTGGGAAACTGGTGCGGCTTATCGAACGTCGCCGTGTCCGCGATCGTGTTCTCGTCGAAGATCACGAAGTCGGCAGCGAAGCCTTCGCGAATCAAGCCGCGGTCGCGAAAACCAAACGTCTGCGCTGGTAACGACGTCATCTTGCGGATCGCGTCCTCGAGCGCAATCAGTTTCAACTCGCGCACGTAACGGCCGAGCACGCGGGCGTTGTTGCCGTAGCCGCGCGGATGCGGCAGGCTCTCGTCGACCTGCCGCACGCCGCTGTCCGAAGCGATCATCGTGAACGGCTCCTGCATGATCCGTTTCACGTCGCCTTCGTCCATGCCGTGATAGATCATGCCCGCGCCGCCTGCTTCGTACATCTCGAGCATCTGTTCGATCTGGCTGGTGACGTCAGACTTCTTACGCACGATCTTAGTGATCTCGGCGATCGATTTTCCGTTGAACGATTTGTCAGGAGCGTAAGAGGCAACGACGGCGAACGAGTAGTCTTTGAAGCCACTGCGCTTCAATGCGTCTTTAGTATCGTTAATGACTTTCTCGCGCGTTGCTTTGTCCGCGAGGCGTTTCTTTGCTTCGTCGAAGCCACCCGCGCGAAACCACGATGGCAAACGCGAATCGAGTGACGTTGAACTCGCAGTGTAGGCGTATTGATCCACAGTGACTGATAGTCCGCGCGCGCGTGCCTCGCGCACGAGACCGAGCGTCATCGGCGTCTGGCCCCACAGTTTCTTGTTACTGATCTTGAAGTGTGAGATCTCGACCGGCAGTCCCGCTTGTTCGCCGATCTGAATGCTTTCGCGAATCGCGTCGGCAACCGTATCGCCTTCGTTGCGCATGTGAGTCGCGTAGAGACCACCGTAACGCGCTGCCACGCGAGCGAGCGCGACGATCTCGTCTGTCTTTGCGTAGGTGCCGGGCACGTAAATCAATCCGGTAGACAAACCGACCGCGCCGTCTTTCATTCCCTGCTCAACGACGGCTTCCATTTGTTTGAGTTCATCGGGAGTCGGTGCGCGATCGTCGAGACCGATCACCTTGCGGCGCACAGAGCCGTGCGCGATCAGCGTTGCCAGATTTACTGCAAGTGGTTTGTCTTTGATGCGTCCGAGAAACTCGCCGACTTCCGTGGTCGACGAACCGCAGTTGCCGGTGACGAGCGAAGTGACGCCCATGCGAATGAAGTTCTCAGCCGCGGGCAGACTGTAGATTGATTCGACGTGTGTGTGTACGTCGATGAAACCCGGTGCGAGAATCTGTCCACGCGCGTCGATCACTTTCGCAGCGGTGTCGGGCGCAATGCGTCCGATCCGAACGATGCGGCCCTGGCGTACGGCAACGTCGCCACGGACCCACGGGTTGCCGCTGCCATCGACGATGCGTGCGTTTGTGATCAGTAAATCGTAGACGGGTGCGTTGACGCGGGCCTCGCTTCGCGGTTGGCCCATCAGAAAGCTGCCGAGCGCAAGTACTATTAAGACAAGCGCGGCAGAGTTGTGGAAGAGACTCGCCCTCACTGCTCTCAGTCTACGGCCCCTCGTCTGAATGCGTAATGATTACCGGGTGAAGAAACGAGATTATAGGCCGCAAGCTGGAATAATAATAGCTAAAGATTTTTATTTGATTGATAAAAGTGGCTGATAGCGCTTTGTAGACACAAAGAAGCA
The DNA here is from genome assembly GCA_035276425.1 of Pyrinomonadaceae bacterium. GTDB lineage: Bacteria > Acidobacteriota > Blastocatellia > Pyrinomonadales > Pyrinomonadaceae > PSRF01. The sequence continues at coordinate 4,046 of DATELP010000084.1, read as the reverse complement.
CAAGAAACGCAAAAACATTCCTTGTGCCTCTTGTGCTTTTTGTGCCTTTTGTGGCTTAGAAACTCAGCTTGCCGGAGAGCTGAACCCTGCGCGCGTTGTTCGTCACGCTGTCGTTGATGCGGCCGAAGATCGCCGAGTTGATCACCGCCGTCGGGTTATCAAACGACGGATTGTTCAGCACGTTTCGCGCATCGAGCCGAATATCGAAGCTCACGCGCTCGCCGAGCCTGAACTTCTTCGATAGCGACGAGTCCCATTGAAAATAATTCGGCGCGAGGAAGAAGTTGCGGCCGGTGTTTCCGATCGAACCAGGCGCCGGCGCTGAGAACTGACTGCGCGTGGCTGTGTCGAACCAGAAGTTCCTGCCGGTTTCCAAAGTGAGAGTGCCGCTGTTGCGCGTGCAACCATTGCAGTCAGCCGTGGATTGCACCACGTTGCTGACCGTGTTGATGCCCGAGTAAACCGTAAACGGTCGACCCGAGGCCCAGAGCACTGTTCCCGCCATCTGCCAACCGCCGATCACGTAATCCACAACCGAAGGCAGGTCACGGCCAAACTTCCGGCCTTTGCCAAACGGCAGTTCGTAAACGTAAGTGCCTTGAAACACATGACGCCGATCGAAGTCGGACCACGTGTAGTTCAAATTGCGATCGCGCAGATCGAATGGCGTACTCGACGCTGCCTGAACCGATCCGGTGGAGACGCCGCTGAGCGACGGATCCCACGAGCGGTTGTCTTTCGACTTCGAAAGCGTGTAAGCAAACTGGAACCCGAGTCCCGCAGTGATTCTGCGTCTGAAGATCGTTTGCAACGCCGCGTAGTTCGAATAGTCGCTACTGTCGAAGACGTTCAAACCGCCGGTGAACTGCGGATACGGTTGTAGTAGGAACGGGAAGCCGTTCACGTCCAGCAACCGCCGGCCAAGCTGGGCATTGGTGCAGATTCCGGCGGTTACGTCAGCGGCGGCGCACGTCTTTTGGGAAACGCTCAAGGCAGCGGCGGCGACGCTACCCTGCGTGATGTTTGTCGTATTGAGTGAACGGAACGTGGCAGTGCCGGCGTTGTTTGCCGCACTCCCGGACATGATCAAATTGATCAGCGGACTGTTGTAGGAAGAGCTGGCCCTGATCTTGTTGAACGCGTCGAGGAAGTTGGCCTCGCTAACTCCCGGCACGGAAGCGAATATGTTCACCTGGTTAACGTTGTAACCACCGAGCAGGTGAACTGCGTGCTTGCCGATGTAGTTCACCTCGAGCACGTTTTGTCCGATCTCACGTTGCACGCTCAACGACCACTCATGAACCTGCGGGAATTGCAGATCAGGATCGATAACGCTGATTGAGTTGGCGCTGAACGACGCCGGTTGTCGCAAAGCATCGGGAGTCGAAGGCGGAGTCAGGCTCGCGAGCACTGGTCCAAGGTTTCGATAGAGACCGCCGCCGTTGCCGAAGGTCGAATTGGTCACAGCAGTCGTGTTTCCCGGCGCGCTCTGGAAAATCGACGAACCAAACAGGAACGTCGCGATGCGATCAGACGCGATGCGATAGTTACCGCGAATCGAGGTCTTGCCACTCTTAAACGGATCCCACGCAAAACCGACCGAAGGAAGAATCTTGCTGAAGTCGCTGTCAAACAGATTGCCTTCAACCCATTTCAGTGTGTTCGACGGAGCTGCACCGAGTTTTACTGGCTGATTTGGAACCAGCACAGGCCGGCCATTGGTGCTTGGCGTCAACTTCGGCTCCCAGCGAACACCCAAATCCAGAACCAGGTTCGGACGCAGGCGCCAGTTATCCTGAAAATAAAAATCCAGCTCGTTGTAGTTGGCTTCGTTGAGCCATCGTGTTCCGGCGGGAGCAAAGCTTCCCGAATTCGGGTCCGAGACAAACGCGAGCGAAGCCACGCCGATTCTTCCGAGTTGGTCCGCGATCGTGCTTTGCAGACGAGTCAAATCGTTCGTGTTGATTCCGGTATTGCCGGTGCCGGGTAAATTGAAGCCGTTGAAGTTCGCGGCAGTACGGCTGAGCGTCACGGTCGGTTCGATCGCGAATCCCGCAACGTTCGATCGATCGTCGCGATGGCGATTGAAGCGGAAATTGATTCCACTCTTGAGCGTATGCGAGCCGCGGATCAAAGTGGCGTTATCAATGAACTGAAGTGTGCGCACACCGCGCGCGTTGTAAGAGAAGTTGGTGTTCGCGGTGGCGACGTTGAGGAACACGAACGGAAGATTTGGATCCGGATTCGGTGTAGCGAAGGTAAAGAAAAACTTGCTGAGACCAAAGATGGCCTCGTTAGTGAAAGTCGGTGTCGGCGACCAGCGCCAGTTGATCGCGAGGTTCTTCGGCGTGCGCGAAGTGTCGACGAAGTTCGGCGCATCCGGGAAGATCGGACGGCCGGCGTTGGCCGAATCGCCGAACGTGCTCTGGCTGCCTTGCGCATAGCGCACGTAAACCAAACTCTTGTCCGTCAGGTTGAAGTCAAACTTGCTGACGAAGTCGTATTGCTTTTCGCGTTGCGGCGAAGCAAAGTTGAACCCCGCGGTGTTCAGGCCGTCGCCCGTGGTGAAGTTGTTCGGCAATGGCGATGCGTTGATAAAGCCCATCAGCGTCGGGTCGAGACCGACACCGGTCGGGTTGGTCGCGATGTTGTACGAAGCGATGCACGGCGAGTTTGTCGGCGGGTTGCCGTTACAAGGCGGAAGCACCGGAGCGCCCTCGCCATTCACTGACGCTGTGCCAGTGCCGGCGGGCGCATTCGCGCGGCCGACGACGTAACGAAACAGACCTTGCCGCGCGGCCTGCGTGTAAACCGTTCGTGTCACGAGCGCCGTGTCGTACGCACGCAGAAATTGCAGGTTGACGAAGAAGAACGCTTTGTCGCGCAACCAGCCCGCGCGATTCCCTTCACCGAAGCCGGGGTTGAAGAGTGGACCACCGATGCTGCCGCCGAAGATGTGCTGCACAAACTGGTCCTTCGCCAAACCGGCGATGGTTACCGGATAGCTCTTCGCATCGAGTGCGGGTGTGCGATAGTACTCAAACAGGTTGCCGTGAAAGTCGTTCGAGCCTGACTTCGTGACGAGCGTGACTTGCGCGCCGCTGCTGCGTCCGAGTTCCGCGGTGAAGTTACTGGTCACCACTTGAAACTCCTGGACCGAATCGGGATTCGGACGAAGCGGCGTGAAGTTTGAACCACCGGCGGTCGACTCGTTGATGTCGATGCCGTCAAGCGTGAAGTTGAACGCGCGATCGCGCGAGCCGTTCACGTTGACAGCTCCGCCGGTGTTGCCGCCAAACACAACGCCCGGTTGAAAGTTCAGCAGGTCGAGAGGATTGCGTCCGCGTGTGCCGACGATCGGCAGGCTCTCGAGCGTTTGTTGCTCGACGATGGTGCCGAGGTTTCCGGAAGTGCTCAGTTGCACTTGTTCGGCAGCCGCGGAGACCAGCACCGTTTCCTGCACCACGCCCGTCTCCATCGTCGCGTTCACCGTTGCGGGCTGGTTGACGTTGACGGGGTTTCCCTGACTGACGAATTTTTTAAACCCTTGCTTCTCAATCGACACGGTGTACTTGCCGACCTGGACCAGGTCGAACGAATACGTCCCGCTATCGCTCGTCTGAGCGGTAAAGGAAACTGCGGTAGCCTCATTCATCAGTGTCACCGTCGCACCGGCGATTGCGGCGCTGTTGGCGTCCTGAACAGTTCCCGTCACACGGGAAGTTGTTCCCTGGCCGTTGGCCACCGCAATGAGACAGAACGTCAGGAGCAAAAACGCAAACAGTGGTTTTCTCATTTCATCCTCTCATTCGAAGCGAAATTGGTTGGAGTAAGGGTTAAGCTACGAAAATTCGGGCGGATTATATGTTTGCCCGTGGAATAATGGTAGCTAAAGATTTTTATCCTTTTGATAAGAATCGCTGATGCGACCTTCAGAACATGCTAGACTGCGCGCGACAATGACTAGAGTGGTGTTTGGGCCAGGGGAACGTGTGCCCGGAAGTTGGTCTCTGGCGCTCGATAACCCGTTGGAAACGCGCACCGCG
>DATELP010000083.1:0-8026 GCA_035276425.1 Pyrinomonadaceae bacterium | reverse complement strand
CTCCGCCTTCGTCAGCGACGCCGCGGCCAGACGCTCGATATCGGCCGCGTGCTGTGCGTAAGCGCGTACGATCAACGCTTTTCCCTGCTTGGTCAGGTGAACGATTCGCGCGCGGCGATCGCTGCCGTGCGCCCGCCGCTCAACCAGTCCTTTGCTTTCGAGCCGGTCGACAGCGGTCGTGATCGAACCGCTCGTCAACAGTACTTTGCGTCCGATTTCGTTAACCGGAAGCGGCCCTTTGTGCAGTAGAGCTTCCAGCACGGCGAAGTCGGTCGCGCCAATCTCCATGTCAGAAATGCTTTTGATCGCGTACGACTCGACCGCGTGCAGCGCCTTCCACAACACCAGGAAAACGTGCACTCCAGTCCCACCGCTTAACGATTCCAGACTTTCCATATTTAACTTGATGTCAAGATACTTGGAATCGAGAGGCTTGTCAACGAGAGAGGAGGCAAACAAAAGAAATTTGAACGCTGTACTTTTTTGCGCAGCTAAGGTAATAAAACAGCATGTTAATCGTGATGAAAACCGACGCCACCGACAGCCAGGTTGAGGCTGTCCTGCGCGTGATCGAAGAGTTGGGTTTTAAGGGACACCCGATGCCGGGTGCGACCCGCACCGCCATCGGAATCACCGGCAACCAGGGCGCGGTCGATCCGTCGCACTTCGAAAACCTCTCGGGCGTCGCCGAAGCCATTCGCGTCAGTAAACCCTACAAGCTGATCACCCTCGACCTGCGTCCCGAAAAGACCGTGGTGCGCGTGGGCGATGCAACGATCGGCGGCGATGAATTGGCGATCATTGCCGGGCCGTGCGCGATTGAAAGCCGCGCGCAGGCGTTCGCGATTGCGGAGGCCGTGCGGCGCAGTGGCGCGCGCTTCTTCCGCGGCGGCGCGTACAAACCACGCACGTCGCCGTATGCGTTTCAGGGCCTGGGCGAAGAAGGATTGAAAATACTCGCCGACGTACGCGAAGCTTACGGCCTCAAGATCGTCACGGAAGCACTCGACGAAGCGGGCGTGGATCTCGTCGAACGTTACGGTGACATGATTCAGATCGGCGCCCGTAACATGCAGAATTTTTCGTTACTGAAACGTGCCGGTCGTGCGCGAATTCCGATTCTTTTGAAACGTGGACTCTCGGCTACGCTCGACGAGTGGCTGCTGGCTGCCGAGTACGTGATGGCGGAGGGCAATTATCAGATCGTGCTTTGCGAACGAGGCATTCGCACGTTTGCGCAGCACACGCGCAACACGATGGACCTCGCGGCGATTCCGGCGGTCAGACGTATTTCGCACCTGCCGGTGATCGTCGATCCGTCACACGGCACCGGGAAGAATTTCATGGTCACGCCGCTCGCACGCGCTGGCGTTGCGGTTGGCGCAGACGGATTGATAGTCGAGGTTCACGATCAACCGGAACACGCGTTGTCCGACGGTGCGCAGGCGTTAACGCTCGAGCAGTATGAAGAGTTGGTTAGTGAGGTGCGCTCGATTCACGAGGTGATCGCGCCAGCGGCTGTTGGTTGAAAATGCAATCCACAGATTACACAGATTTTTTCTGTGTAAGAATCGACGCCAAGTCTCGGGTGAACACGGATCGTGGAAGGACGCGATCGTAACCGGCTGCCAGCGCTTGTCGCTGTAGCTCGACTTCGACATGCGAAAAGAAGCCGAGCAAACGTGCGCCGCTCAATTCTGCCGGTAATGCTAGCGGATCAAATTTTTCACTGTGCAAATCGACGATTACCAGATCCGCTTGTTGCGCCTTCTCGATTAACGATTCCTTCGTTCGCGGAAAACTGATCTCAACTCCCACCGCCTCCGCTACGGCGCGAATCTTCGACTTGAAGAACATGTCGTCAACAACTGCCACAATAGACATCGCGATTCCCCCGCTTACCGACGCCGAAAAACTCGAGTTCGGCCCACAGACCCAGCACTCGAACGATCGCACGCCTGACCGTTTAATCGTCGCATCATACAACATTCGTTACGCGCGCGGCCCTTATCTCATCTCCGGCGGTTTGCGACGCAAACTCGGACTGATGAATCTACGCCGTCGCCCGCAACACGTCGGCAAACTGATCGCTGACGCTGCGCGTACCTTCGCGGGCGGCAAGCTTCTGCCACGCGCCGACATTCTCGCTTTGCAGGAAGCAGACAAACGAACTGTTCGCACTGGCGGTCATCACGTCGCGCAGGAACTCGCGGAGCAACTCGACATGAACTGGGTTCACGCGCCGGCCGGAATTCCGCGTGGCATCAAACCGGTGCAACGGCAATGGTGGTTGGACTTTGAAGAACCGATAGATCTACACGATGCCGGTGATACGGGTGTTGCGCTGCTAAGCCGTTTTCCGTTGAGCGACGTGACGCGAATCGATCTACCGTGGCAGGAATGTCCGTGGCGTCCACGTCTGGCGATGGCCGCGACGGTTGCACAGATTCGCATCTTCAACGCGCACGTCGATCCGCACGCGGCGTGCGACGGCCAGTTGGCCCAACTCGAAGTGATCGCCGATCAAGCGGATGCGGTTAATGGTCCAACGATCATCATGGGCGACTTCAATACCTTGTCGCGACAGAAGTGTCTCGAGACGCGGGGCTTTCTCGAATCGCGCGGTTACACGACGCCGATTCCAACTGGTACGGCGACCTGGCGCGGCGCCGGACTCCGCATGCACGCAGACTGGATCTTCGCACGCGGGCTCAAGTTTGTGCGTTGGGGCGTCGCGCGTCCGTTGCAGGTTTCGGATCACTGGCCCATCTGGGCGGAAGTTGAGCTTTGAGCTTTGTTCTTTGTACTTTGTTATTACAAGAACCAGTACAAAGAACTAAGCACAAAGAACAAAGAACCAAGTACAAAGCTCAAAGACCCAACAAATGCAGATCACCAGCCGCGACAATTCCCTGCTCCGTCAGGCGCGCGCCGTGCGCGACGGCAAAGTCGACGAGATGATCTTTGTCGAAGGATTGCGGCTGTGTGGTGAGGCGCTGCGTTCGAAACTCGAGATTGACGCTGTGATCGCGTCAGAAGAGTTGGTGCGTAAAGAGAAAGGCGCTACAGCATTTGCGGAGCTTTCGCAAGCGGCAAAGCGTGTGGGCACGGTCAGTGAGAAACTGCTCGAGTCGATCTCTTACACCAAGACGCCGCAAGGAATCGTCGTTTTGGCGCAACGGCCTGAAGCTTCAGAGCAGCGTCTGGCAGCGAGCCTCACACCTGATGCACTGCTCGTCGTGCTGCACCAGATCAACAATCCGGTGAACGTCGGTGCGATCCTGCGAACCGCCGAAGCGGCCGGCGCGACCGGCATCATCACGACTAAAAATACAAGCGATCCATTCTCACCAAAGTCTCTGCGCGGGGCGATGGGCTCGGCTTTTCGTTTGCCAATCTGGAGAAATGCGGATTTCAACGAAGCGGTCAAGTGGTGCCGGGAAAAAAAGATCAATTTGCTTGGCACGGCAGCCACAGCAAACATCAAACACACGGATTGGGACTGGAAGCGTGCGAGCGCGCTCCTGCTTGGACCAGAGTCGACCGGTTTGAGCGATGAAGAATTACGGGCTACCGATCAAACGGTGAGTATTCCGATGCTGGGCGAGGTTGAGAGTCTCAATGTGTCCGTGGCGGCGGGAATTCTTTTATACGAAGCGGCCCGGCAGCGTCTATCGTGATCTGCGTCCACGCAAGTAAAAGAAGCAGATGCTCGCCAGAACCGCGAGCAGAAATACGAGCCGTACCCACTTTTCGGAAGCGCCTCCCGTGACCGCCGCGATCCCGTCGCTATGCGAGACCATCGGCAACGGAAAACCCGAAAGCACTCCCATAACCAGCACGCCCGCGAGCGCGACCGAAATAACCGCCACCAGCACCACGACGGTAACGCGGAAGAGCTTCAACATAATCACACCACTACTTTGAGTGCGCTTTGATACGACTCGTTCAGGCTGGCGGCGCTGTCGATCGAGATGCCGAGATCGCGTAGCAGTCCATCCTGCAAACCGTAGATCCAACCATGCACCACGAGTTCCTGACCACGCTGCCACGCGCTCTGCACGATGGTCGTGCGGCTGGCGTTCATCACTTGCTCGATGACATTCAGTTCGCAGAGCCGATCAACGCGTTCTGACTCGTCGGCAATCTCGGCCAATGGCTTCTCGTGGACGTGCAGCACATCCTGGACGTGACGCAGCCAGTTGTCGATCAGCCCGAGCGACAGGTTGTCCAGTGCCGCTTTGACGCCGCCGCAACCGTGATGACCACAGACGATGATGTGTTCGACTTTCAACACATCAACGGCATACTGCATTACCGACAAACAGTTGAAGTCCGTGTGGACCACGACGTTCGCGACGTTGCGGTGTACAAACATCTCGCCCGGAACCATACCGGCCAACTGTGTCGCCGGCACGCGACTGTCGGCACAGCCGATCCAGAGAAACTTCGGCGACTGTTGTTTCGCGAGTGTCGGAAAGAACCCGGGATCGCTCGCCTTGATGCCCTCAGCCCACGCCCTATTCTGCTCTAAAAGCCGCTTGAGATCCTTCATGCACGAGGAATCTAACTGGTGTGGAGAAATCTGACAAGAGCCACGGATTCACACGAAAAAACACGGACCGTTTTGGGGAATTCAGTCCGTGTTTGTCTGTGTGAATCCGTGGCCCTACGGTAACGCGACCATCACTTGCGGATCGACGTGCGGGACGTATTCGATCGGCATGTCGCCGTTGTCGGCGCGGAGGTACGGCCAGTCGCGCGGTTTTAGCCCAGCGATCAGTTCGCGGCGGGTCTTAACCTTAAGCGGTTTGCCGCGGTAGATCTTACCCATGCGCTGCATCGTCTTTTCAGAAAGCGCACCGGAGAACATCAACAGCGGCCACGTGAAGTTTGGTCCATTGAGTCGACGCAACTTGTAAAGCCACATCCCGAGCGAGCCCACGCGCCACGCCATCGGTCCCCACCAACTATACTGCCCCGGCCGCAGGTTCATCTTCCAGCACTTCATCATCAACTGCCATTGCAGCGGCGTGAGTTGGCGCGTTTGCGTGACGCCTTTTTCCTTCTCCATGCGCGTGTCGTGCAACGGCGTGAAGATCGACGGAACAAGAAACGCAAACAATCCGCGACGTTCCATCTCGTAAACCAGATCGATCGTCTCCCTCACGTCATCATCGGTCTCACCGGGATTGCCGACGATCAACGTCATCACGGGAAACCAGTTGTTCTCGTTCAGCACGCGCAAACCTTCGAGCACCACGCTGGGCCAATCCTCGATCGAGAACGGCACGCCCTTGCTCGACATGATCTGTTTCGCCATCCGCACCGATCCCGTTTCGAGACCAATCAACGGCGCGAGCGCTTTCTTCTGCGGATGACTGCTCAGATACGGAAAATGTATCGGGCTCTTCGGCAACAACACATCCGAGAGTTGTTTGATCAGCAACGGGTCGACCACCGCAGGCGCGATCGTGCAGTGACTCAACACGTGCTGTTCGACGCCCGGCATGTTCACGATGTCTGAATACAGATCGACGAGGGCTTCGCGATTCGGAAAGTAAAACGGCGTGTCCGTGTGTACCTGGCCCCAGATGAACATGTCTTCCGTCGCCAGCGAGATCTGCTTGTTACCGTTGCGCACGTTCGCACGCACCGCGTCCATGATTTTATCTTTAGGGAGATCGATCTGCGGATTGAGATCGGGAACGCAGAACTTGCAACGCCGGCCGCAGCCGGTGGTCATCTCGACAACACCAAACGTAGTGCGCGTATCGGGAAACAGGATCGCTTCGCGTTCGACCGGATGTTTGACCTCCAGACGCTTCGGCAGTTCCTCGCCGTCGATCGCTTTGCGAAACAGTTCGAGCGTATCCGCAGACTCGCTTCTGCCTTCGACAACACAATCGACGCTCAGTTCTTCGTACGTGTTCGTTTGAATGATCTGCCAACCACCCGAACCGCCGACGATCACTTTGAAATTGTCTCGATACGGGCTCGCTTTGATCTTCGCAAACAAATCGCGCGAGTAGTGCGAGTTGATCGGCATCTTCGACGAGCCGAAGATCGACGTGTAGACACCGGCAGCGAACGTGACGCCGAGTGGATTGTGCGTTGAGACCGCAACAACGCGCGTCCGCGGTCCAACGAACTTCCACAAATCGTCGGGAAAACACGCGACGATGTCGTCGGTGGAATACTCGCGTTGCAACGACTTCTCGACCAGTCGCACACCGGCGGGCATGTAACGAGCCGAGCCGTCGTCGTTGTACTCGACGTCGCGCCACTTCGGATATTTGCGATTGATGACGCCCTCCATCCACATCGGCAACGAAGCCATCGCCATTTGAATGAAATAACCGGCGTGATCGATCGATTCGGTAAGTGGCGCTGTCAGAACTATCAAGCGGCCACCGTCGGCAGGCGGTTGCGTAGAAGCGGGGATGGGGGTCATCGGCTGGCTACAGTAAAGAAAAGCGCAGCGCTTTACAAGCACTTATTTCTGTTTAGAGCCACAAAAAGGCACAGAATGAAATTTAGAAGTCCCCTTTTGTGCATCTTGTGCTTCTTGTGCTTTTTTGTGGCTAACTTATTGCTCGTCCGTGGCCGCTATCGCGTCGATCTCGATCAAAAAACCGTGGTGAAGTGCCCCGGTCGGGATGACTGCGCGGGCCGGACGATGTTCGCCAAGGATGCGTCCGTAGGTTTTGTTCACCGCGTCCCAGAGCTCGATGTCGGCGACGTAGACCGTCATCTTGAGCACGCGGCTCCAATCGCTGCCGGCGGCCTGAAGAACGGCGTGAACGTTGCGCAACGCTTGCTCAGTTTGTTCCTCGATCGTGCCGGTCAGGTGCGCGCCAGTGGCGGGGTCGATTGATAACTGGCCCGAGACAAAGACGAGGCCGTTGTATACCGTGGCTTGCGAATAGTGGCCGGCGGTCGTCGGCGCATTAGCGGTTTTGATTCTTTTTATGTCCATGTTTGTGTGCTCTCTTGTGTTCTAAACTGTGTGCCAAAAGTTCGAGCCCGTCGCGATCGATGTTTACTACGTCGTCGATCTCGTGCGCTGCGAGTCCGGCGCGCGTCGCTTCGCCACGTGGATCGGCGAGAAACCTTTCGCGCGCCCTTTGGTCGACGTAGATCCGCGCCAGAAAAACTTCGAGTCGTGATTCGTTCATGCTGCGGCCCCGAGTATGCGGGCGCGGCCGCGAGCAATGGCCTGACGTGCGCGATCGAGTTGCGCCAACAGCGATTCGATCGCCGGAAACTTACCGTCGCGTTCGATAATGACTGTCAGCGGTTGCGGCGCGCGGGCGGCGACCTCTTCGAGCAAGTCATAAACCGGATCGGGAACGTCGTGCAGATGATCGTCGAGCAGACGTTGCGCGCCGTCGCGGCCAATCCACTTTCCGCCCGCGAGATGGATGGTGGCTATTTTTTCCACCGGTATTTTGGACACGAATACACACGGATTGAAGTTAAAGTTAATTGCATTCGCGTGCAGGTTGTGCAGGTCGAGCAGCAACTTACTTTCAGAGTTGCGAATAATCGCGGATAACCACGCCGCCTCATCACGATCGCTGCCCGGCGGATCGATCAATGTCGCCACGTTCTCAACCTGCGGCGCAACGCCGACGATCTGATTCGCACGTGCGAGATTCGCGAGCGCGCCTTCGATCGTTGCTTCTGTGCGCGGCGGCGCCGCGAGATGACCGATCTCGATTCCGCCGCCACGTACAAACGCAAGGTGTTCCGACCAGAACTCCGGCGCTACTTCGTTACAAAGCCGCGCCATGTCGTCCAAACGTTTCGTCTCAACCGGAATCGCAGACGCTAATCCCAGCGACACGCCGTGCAACGTGACCGGCACTTGCGCGGCCAGTGTTTGCAACGGCCGGCGCTCGTGACGCGGCGCGCGGAAGTAATCGTCCGCGATCACCTCGACGATGTCGATGCGATCGAGATTGGCAAGAATACCGGCGGCGAGTCGCGGCCGCCAACCGAGACCAAAACGATCCGCGCTCAT
>DATELP010000082.1:0-21822 GCA_035276425.1 Pyrinomonadaceae bacterium | reverse complement strand
TTGCTGGAAGTCAATAATGCCGTCGTGACCAACCTGAGTTTGCGGGATCTTCTGCTCGCAGTTTCCGGCTGGATGAAGGAGTTCTTCCATCACGACTTCGCGAGCATGGTGATTCACGATGAAGAGACGGGCCAGTTGCGCGTGCACGCGCTCGACGCACCAGTGCCGGGAGGCGTGTTGGGAGAAGGTGCAGTCCTCCCATTGGAAGGCACGCCGCCGGGCGTCGCGATTGCCACGCGCAAGACCGTCCGGCGCGATCGTATCGACTTCGACGAGTTCTACTCGCCAATAGTTCGCGAAGCTTACAAAGCCGGATTGCGCAGTGGTTGTTCGGTGCCGCTGATCTCGCACGATCAGGTGCTGGGCACACTTAACCTCGGTGGCATGCGTGAAGCGGCGTTCACAAAAGAAGACGCCGAACTGCTCGAACAGATCGCCGCACAAGTAGCGATCGCGGTCGAGAACGCGCTCAACTTCCATCGCGCCGAACGCGAACGCGATCAGAACCAACTACTACTTGAAATCACTAACGCCGTAACGTCGCATCTCGATATCGGTGAACTTCTGGCGGCGACGTCAGCGTCGTTGAAAAAAATAATTCCACACGACGTCGCGGCGCTCGCGTTGTACGACGAGCCGGCGAAAGTGCTGCGTGTTCATTCTCTGGATACGCCGTGGTCCGATGAGTCTTTCACCGAAGAAGGATTCCTGATGTCGTTGGACGACAGTCCCGCCGGACGCGCCGCGACAACTCGTCAACCGGTGAATATCGATCGGCTGGATCAGTCGGAGTTTACCGCACCAGTCATGGCGCAGGCTGTTGCCGCGGGTTTGAAGTCGGGTTGCAACACGCCGCTGATCTCGCACGATCGCGTGGTCGCCGTGATGGCGCTCGCCAGCAAGCAGGAAGCGGCATTTAGCCAGGCTGACGTCAAACTCTTCACTCATATCGCGGGCCAACTCGCGATCGCGGTCGAAAATTCGCTTACTTATCGTGAGCTCGCGTCGCTCAAAAACAAGCTCGTGCGCGAAAAGCTATATCTCGAAGAGGAAATCCAAACCGAGTACAACTTCGAAGAGATCATCGGACAGAGCGCGGCGTTGAAGAAGATACTTCAGCAGGTCGCGACCGTCGCTCCGACGGATTCAGCCGTGCTGCTTTGCGGCGAGACCGGCACGGGCAAGGAACTGATCGCGCGCGCCATTCACAACATAAGCAAACGCCGCGAACGAACGCTCGTGAAACTCAACTGCGCCGCGATACCGACAGGTTTGTTGGAGAGTGAATTGTTTGGTCACGAAAGAGGCGCGTTCACGGGCGCGATCGCGCAACGCATCGGGCGTTTCGAATTGGCTAACAAGGGAACGCTGTTGCTCGACGAGGTCGGCGAGATTCCGCTCGACTTGCAACCGAAGTTGTTGCGCGTATTGCAGGAGCAGGAATTCGAACGGCTCGGCAGTTCGCGCACGATCAAAACCGACGCGCGTCTGATCGCGGCCACGAACGTTAACCTGCCCGAGATGGTGGCGGAGAAGAAGTTTCGCAGCGACCTGTTTTATCGTCTCAACGTTTTTCCGATCACGATTCCGCCGTTGCGCGAACGCATCGATGACATTCCGTTGTTGATTGGTTACTTCGCGCGCAAACACGCGTTGCGCATGAACAAGCGTATCGACAAGATTCCGCAAGCGACGGTTGATGCGCTTTGCGCTTATCCGTGGCCAGGCAACGTGCGCGAGCTGGAAAACTTCATGGAGCGTTCGGTGATTCTGTCGAGTGGTGACGAGTTGCAGGCGCCGCTTGCTGAACTCACGGGCGTAGTATCAGAACTTCCCACGACCGCTGCACCGACAACGAAAGCTTCACTGGCTCTTGAAGACGTCGAGCGTCGTCACATCATCGAAGTCCTCGAACAAACTCGCGGCATGGTCGGTGGCAAAGGCGGCGCCGCAGAGATCCTCGGCCTCCCAAGCTCCACCCTTCGCAATCGCATGAAGAAACTCGGCATCACTGCCAAGACGCTTTAGCCACGAAAAGGCACAAACGTCTTCTTGTGCCTTTTTGTGGCCCAAGTTCGACGCGATATCTGGCGTCCGACGCCAAATGTGGCGTCGAGCACATCTTCGTCCCACCCCTAAACCCTTCAGAATCAACATTTCTCCTCTGGCCTCGCCGTTGCACTAACGCGAGTCCATGACGACACGCATTACACAAGTCGACGGACAAGCGGGAAAGATCACAACCCTGCGCGTCGAAGGTTCGCTTCGTCAGCCCGACGCTGAACTACTCGAAGCGACATACCTCGAACTACGCGCCAAACACGAAGGCACGATTGCGATCGATCTGGCGGGCACCAGTTTTCTCGATAGCGACAGTGCGTCAGTTCTTTGCCGCCTCAAGGAAAGCGGCGTCGAACTAACGGGTCTTGATTACTTCATTCAGCAGCTTATTGAGGCGGCCGAAAACGCCTAGCACGCATTAACAAGGAGCCACGTTATGCCAAGCAAGTCTTTCAATCTGCTCTTAATTCTTATCTCGCTCTTAGCGATCAACCTGGTCGTCGTAGCGCAGGAGCGTGTTGGCGTTAACCCCAGCGACGCACAACCACTGACCTTGAACGAAGCGATTCGTCTCGCGCTCGAAAACAACAACGACATTCAGGCGTCGCGCATCGACGTCGAGAAAGCCGAGCACAACCTGACGGCATCTCGTGGCGCTTACGATCCGCTGCTCTTTTCCGAGTCGTACTTCGAGCGCACTTCGACGCCCGTGACTTCCTTCATCGGTGGCAGCAACAACGGCAGTCTGAAGCTGAAAGACTTTACGAGCAAAGCCGGCTTGAGCGGTCTCGCGCCGAAGTTCGGCGGTTCCTACAGCATCGAGATGTCTTCCACACGTCTTTCAAGCAACAACTTTTTCAATGCACTCGATCCAATCATTTCGTCACGCGTCACGTTCAGCTACACGCAGCCACTCGTGCGCGGCCTGCATACAGACGATTCGCGGCGGCGCATTGAAATCGCGAAGAAGAACCTGACGCTGACCGACGTGCAGTTTCGCCAGCAAGCCACGGAAGTGATCACGCACGTCGAACAGGCTTACTGGGAACTGGTCCAGGCGCTCAAGAACCTGCAAGTGCAAAACGAAGCCGTCAAACAAACACGCGCGCAGGTCGAAACCAATCGAAGGCAGGTCGCGCAGGGCGTGCTGGCGCCGATCGACGTTGTCGAAGCTGAAGCGCAAGTAAAGATTTACGAACAGAACGTCTACGCGGCGCAGGAAGATGTGACTCGCGCGGAGAACGCACTCAAGACGTTGATGCTGCGCGATCGCAATGCGGAACTTTGGTCGCGTGCGTTGCTGCCGGTTACGCCGGTGAGTCTTGACGTGCCGCGCATCAGTTTGCCGCAAGCGATCACGATGGCGCTCGCAAACCGTTTCGAACTCGCCGAACTGCGCACCAACCGCGAGATCAACGAAATCGATCGCCGCTTCTATCGCGATCAGACTAAACCGCAAGTTGATTTAACGATGAGCTACAGCAGCAACGGCGTCGCGGGCAGTTTGACCGACAACGAAAACCCGCTGCCGATCGGAAACCCGATACCTGTGGATCTCCAAGGCGGTTACGGCCAATCGTTCTCGAACTTGTTGGGCCAGGACAATCCCACGGTGCGCGTGGGTGTGCGGATCTCGTTGCCGTTGAAAAACCGGACCGCCAAAGCGCAGTTGGGCCATTCGCTCGCAGAAGGCCGGCGGCTTGATACGGTTCGCGCACAGACAGAGCAGTTGATCGAAGCTGACGTGCGCAATGCGATGCAGCGCGTGCGTTCGGTTGAGGCGCGCATGTCCGCGGCGATCGCGCAACGCGAAGCAGCGGAGCAGCAGTACACAAGCGAACAGAGAAAGTTTCAGGCGGGCATGTCGACCGTATTTCTCGTGCTGCAACGTCAGACGGATTTGGTCACGGCGCGTGGCCGGGAACTCGAAACACAAACTGATTTGAACAAGGCCGTCGCGGATTTTCAACGCGCGACCGGCAACACCTTCAGCTATCGCAACGTCGCGGTTACATCAGAAAAAGGAGACGTTTATGTCGGACTCAAAACAGAACAAAACTAATGGCGCTGCGAAGAAGCGCGCGAAAGTCATCGTTGCTTTACTCGTCTTAACTATTGCCGCCGGTGCTGTTTGGTACTTCCTGATTCGTAAGCCGGCTGGGCCACAGAACGTGATCAAGGTCAGCGGCCGAATCGAAGGCGACGACGCCACGGTTGCGGCAAAGATCGCCGGACGCATTCGCGAGATTCACGTGCGCGAAGGCGATCAGGTGAAAGCCGGACAGGTGATCGCGCTGATCGACGACGAGCAGGTTCGCGCTCGTGAAGAGCAACAGCAGTCGCTCGTGCTCGAAGCTGAGGCGCGCGTGTTGAGTGCCGAGCAGCAGATCGCGGTGCTCAACGCGCAACTCGAAGAGAGCAACATCGGCGTGGACCAGGCGCGCATCGACGCGCAGGGACGTGTGAGTCAGGCTGAAGCGCAGGTCGCGCACGCCGAAGCGGAGTTGGTCAAAGCGCAGGCGGATTATAACCAGGCTCGCTATGACGAAGAGCGCTACACGACACTCGCCAAGGATGGCGACGTGCCCGAGCGCACCGGAAAACAGGCGCAGTCGACTGCGGAAGCGCAGGGAGCCGCGGTTCGCGCGGCGCAGCGTCAGGTTGATGTCGCACGTGGTTCGTTGACGATGGCGAAAGCAAACGTCGCGAACGCAGCGATGCGCACTTCGCAGGCGACTGCGGTTCGCAAACAGATCCTTCAGGCGCAAGCCGAGATCACCGCGGCGCAGGCGCAGGCTGAACAGGCACGCGCGCGACTGCGTGAAGCACAAGCCGATCGCAAAGATCTCGAAGTGGTCGCGCCGATTGAAGGCACGGTTGCGACACGTTCCGCTGAACCGGGCGAAGTGATAACCGCGGGAACGCCGCTCGTGACGCTCGTTAATCTCAACGCGGTCTACCTGCGCGGGTTTATTCCCGAAGGCCAGATCGGACGCGTGCGCGCCGGACAGATTGCGCGTGTGTATCTCGACTCCGCGCCTGAAAAAGCGATCGAAGCGATCGTTTCGCGGATCGATCCGGAAGCTTCGTTCACACCCGAGAACACTTATTTCAAAGACGATCGCGTCAAGCAGGTTGTCGGCGTCAAGTTGATGTTGAAAGGCGCCGCGGGCTATGCGAAGCCCGGCATGCCTGCGGACGGCGAAGTCGTTACGGAGTAGAGCCTGAACGTCCTCTCATTCACACCGGGCTTCAGCCCGGTGAAAGGGGCGTTCACCTGATGAGAAACCGTTTTAACGGTTTCCCGCCGCGACTCAAGAGAAAACCGTTGAAACGGTTCTCAGCAAAATGCATTTGTCGAACACCGGGCTAAAGCCCGGTGTGAATGAGAGAAGCGACCATGGACCACACAGCAATCAACGTAAGAGGACTCGTAAAGAACTACGGCGATTTTGAGGCGGTGAAGGGCATCGACCTCGAGATCGCGCAGGGCGAGATCTTCGGCATCATCGGACCAGACGGCGCGGGCAAGACGTCGGTGTTTCAAATCCTCGGCGGCGTGATGGAAGCGACGGGTGGCGAAGCCGAGATGTACGGCCAGACGACTGTCGATGCGCGGCCGTTTGTTGGTTACCTGACGCAGACGTTCAGTCTTTATCAGGACCTGAGCGTCGCGGAAAACCTTCGCTACGTCGGCCAGCTACGGTTGTTGACGCGCCGGGAGATCGAGGAACGCGGCGATCATTACTTACAGATGTTTGACATGCAGCGTTTCAAGGATCGTCTCGCGGGCAGCTTGAGCGGCGGCATGAAACAGAAATTGGCGCTCGCGTGCGCGTTGATCGCGCAACCGAAGATCCTGCTGCTCGACGAACCGACGACCGGTGTCGATCCGGTGTCGCGTCGTGAGTTTTGGGACGCGCTCGCCGGGTTGGCGAGCGACGGAATGACGATGGTCGTCGCGACGCCTTATCTCGACGAAGCCGAACGTTGTCATCGTGTGGCGTTGATGTACGACGGCGTGATTCACCAAACGGGAACACCGGCGGAGATTCGCGAACAACTCGGTTTGCAACGGCTGGAACTGAAAACGGCGGACTTGGGCCAGTTGGGCCAGGCGGAAGAAGTGTTGCGCGATGTTGCGGCGGTCAACGACGTGCAGCGCTTCGGCGATCGGCTCGACTTGATGGTTGCTGATGTCAACGCAGGTGAAACGGCGACGCGCGAAGCGTTGGCGAAAGCGGGGATTGCCGCGACTGAGATCAAAGCCGGCGCGCCGACTTTGGAGAATTCATTCGTGGCGAAACTGCGCGAGCTCGGTGGCGAGTTGAAAGTGTCGCCGTTTCCGCGACGCAGGCAGTTTCGTTCACGTCCTGAAGGCGCGATCGCGATCAACGCCGAGAACTTGAGCAAACGTTTCGGCGGTTTCAATGCAGTGAAGAACATCAACATCGAGGTGAAGTATGGCGAGATTTACGGACTGCTCGGCGCAAACGGCGCGGGTAAGACGACGACGATCAAGATGCTCTGCGGGTTGTTGGGAGCGTCGAGCGGGAAGATGGAACTGGCAGGTGAGAGCGGGAGTTTGCGGTCCAGTTTTGTGCGCCAGCGCATCGGCTACATGTCGCAGAAGTTTTCGTTATACGACGACCTGACGATTGACGAGAATCTCAACTTCTTCGCCGGTGTTTACAACGTGCCGCGTAACGAGCGCGAAGAGAAGAAGCAGTGGGTGCTGGAGATTTCCGGACTCGAAGGCAAAGGCGATTTGTTAACGAGCAGTTTGCCTGGTGGTTGGAAACAGCGCGTCGCGTTTGGTGCGGCGGTGATGCACGAACCGAGTGTGTTGTTTCTCGATGAACCGACTTCCGGAGTCGATCCACTCGCGCGGCGTGCGTTTTGGAAAATGATCAATGGCTTCGCGGATCGCGGCGTGGCGGTGCTTGTGACGACGCACTATCTCGAAGAAGCAGAGCAGTGTAACCGGCTGGGTTTTATGGTGGCGGGTGAGTTGGTGGCGGAAGGAACGCCGTCGGGTGTGAAGGCCGCGCAGGGCGGACACCTGCTGGAGTTAATCACGAACGATGCGCAAGGTGCGGCGGATCTTTTGAAAGAGACGCGCGAGCGGTGGCGAATCTCGTTGTTTGGCGATCGTTTGCACGTCGTGGTTGATGCGGAGCCGGAAACGCAAATTCGCCGGCTGAAAGAGGAGTTGCGCGCCGCGAACATTGAAGTGTTGCGCGCGTACGAGACGCCCTATTCGTTGGAAGACACGTTTATCTCGATCGTGGAAAAGGCACGCAGAAACTGATTGCAGGAGCTGACGTTATGAAACGCATCATCGCACAAACACGCAAAGAACTGACGCAGTTTTCGCGCGACCGGCTGACGGTGGTGCTGGCGCTCGTGCTGCCGTTGATTCAGATGTGGCTGATCGGTTCGTGCGTGTCGCTGACTGTCACGGATTTGCCGGTCGTGGTTCAGGACTGGGACCAGTCGCCGACCTCGCGCCGTTATGTCGACACGATCCGATCGTCGCTGACGTTTCGCATCGAGGCGCTCGCGGTTACTGAAAAGGCCGAGAGCGCACTCGACAACGAACAGGCGCGCGCGGCGATCGTCATTCCCGAAAACTTCGAGAGCGATCTGAAGCGTGGTAAAGCGACTGAAGTGCAGTGGTTGATCGACGGCACTGACGCGAACACCGCGAACATCATGCGTGGCAACGCCGCGAGTATTACGCGTGCGTTCAATAACGGCAACGCGCCTTCGGCCGCGCCCGCGATCAGCGCGCAGATGCGTTTCTGGTTCAACCCTGGTCACGATTCGAACCAGTACATTGGACCAGCGATCTTTGCCGTCGGTCTTGCGTTGTTTCCGCCGTTGCTCGTGGCGTTGGCGATGTCGCGCGAAGGCGAGCAGAAGACGATTCTTCAGGTTTACGTCGCGAGCATTCACGCGCACGAGTATCTGCTCGGAAAGATCATCGCGTACATGCTGGTCGCGGTGGCTGAGTGGGTGCTGACGCTCGCGCTGGCGTTGCCGATGTTTGGGCTGTGGTTCAAAGGCGATCCGACGCCGTTTCTGATCAGTTCGGCGCTGTACTTGTTTTGTAACGTTTGCTTTGGCGCGATGGCCGGCGCGTCGATACCGAATCAGGCGGCGGCGATTCAGGCGGTGCAGAACGTGTGCTTTTTGTTGTCGTTCCTGTTGTCGGGTTTTGTGTTTCCGATCGCGAATATACCGTCGTGGTTGCGTTGGATTTCGGATCTGGTGCCCGCGCGTTATTTCGTTGAAGTGTCGCGCGACGTGTTTGTTCGTGGCGGTGGTTGGAGTGCGACGTGGCACGTGCCGGTGGTCTTGGCGGTGTTGAGTGGGTTGTTTCTGCTGCGTGCGTGGATGAGCCTGCGCAAGATGCAGATCGAAGCCTAGCGCTTAGGTTTGAGTTCTCCGTTTTGAACCCGCGTTTTGAGTTCAAGCTTTAGCTTGCTGCTTGGGAACGTCAAAACACGGACAAGCTAAAGCTTGAACTCAAAACGCGGGGTTCAAGACGCGGAGTTCAGAAAGAGAGAGAAAGAGAAAGAGTTCAAAACGAGTTGGAGTTGATTATGTGGGAAAGATTTCTCAACTGGCGTTTCTGGCCGCTCTTCATCAAAGAGCTGAACGAGATTCGGCGCAATCGACGATTGGTAGGAATGATGCTGGTGCCACCGACGCTGAACCTGATCCTGCTCGGCTTCGCGATGAATCCCGAGGTGACTGACTTGCGCCTGGGCGTCGTTGACGAAAGCCGCTCAAGCGAAAGCCGCGAACTGATCTCCGCGTTCACCGAAAGCAGATCGTTCGTGCCGAAGGCGTATTACAAATCCGTGGCCGAACTGAGCGACGCGTTGAGCGGCGGCGAGCTCGACGCCGGCATCGTTCTGCCTTCCGACTTTGCGACCAAACGTTCGCGACGTGAAACTGCGGACGTTCAGTTTCTCGTCGACGGTGTGAACTCAAACACCGCGGGCATTGCCGGTAGTTACGCCGCCCGAATCGTTGGCGCGTTGAACGAGCGTATCGCGCTGAACAGATCCACGGTGCAACCGGCGCGAGCTTCGTCGCGCGTGTCGCTGCTCTACAACCCGGGTTTGCAGAATTCATGGTTCATCGTCACGGGAATGATCGGCATGTTGCTCGTGATGCTCGGCGCGCTCGTGGCTTCGGCTTCGATGGTGAAAGAGAAGGAAGTCGGAACTGTAGAGCAACTGTTGATGACGCCCGCGGGCAGTGCGGAGATCATTCTCGCGAAGATGGCGCCGATCTTCGTGCTGCTGTCGGCTGACATCGGCATCTCGGCATTGGTAGGGAATCTGGTGTTTGGTGTTCCCGTGCGTGGTAGTTTGGCGTTGCTCTACGCGTCCGGGATGTTGTGTGTGCTTTCCGGCATCGGCATCGGAACGATCATCGCGACGTTCACGCGTTCGCAACAGCAGGCGCAGTTGATGAGCTTCTTCGTCAACCCGCCGTTGTCGATGTTGTCCGGAGCGACGACGCCGATCGAAGCGATGCCGGATTGGATGCAACCGTTCACGAACCTGAATCCGGTGAAACACTTCGCCGTGCTCGCGCGTGGCGTGATGTTGAAAGGCGTCGGGTTGGACGTGCTGTATCCGAACTTTCTGGCGTTGCTGGTGTTTACGGTTTTGCTCGTTGGGATCAGCGCGTGGCGCTTCCGCAAACAGTTGAACTAATGGGCCACGGATAGGGTATAAAGTACGGCCTATGAAACGCCGTCTACTATTGCTGCTGATGTTTGCCGTCGTCTTGTGCGCGTGTGGCAGGGGCGACAAAGCCCGCGCGGAACTCGCGCGTTTGGAGGTTGATTACACCGAAGCGAGCTTCCTTGAGAACGCGCGCGAAGGTAACAGCGAGGCTGTGAAACTGTTTCTCGAAGCGGGTATGAACACTGAAGTAAAGACCCGCGACGGGCAAACGGCGTTGATGCTGGCGGCGCTCGGGAATAAGGCCGAAGTGGTGAAGTTGCTGCTTGAACACGGCGCTGATGTGAATGCGAAGAACAAGTTCAACGGCACTGCGTTGATGTCCGCGGCGTGGAAAGGACACACGGAAGTTGTGGATCTCCTGCTGGCCGAAGGTCCCGACCTTTCGATCAAAGACAACCGGGGAATGACGGCGTTGATGTTCGCGGCGTGGGAAAACCAGCCGGCGATTGTGAAAGCGCTATTAAATAAAGGAGCGGAGGTGAACGCGAGTGACACTGCCGGCTGGACCGCGCTCATGCGCGCATCGTTCCGTGGACATGCAGAACCCGCGCGCGCGTTGGTCGAGAAAGGCGCTGATGTTAACGCGCGTTCGGCCAACGGCGACGTGGCGTTGATCAGCGCCGCTGAAAACGGTCACGTGGAGACCATCAAAATCCTGTTAGACCACGGTGCGGATTTGAACGTTCAGAACAACGAAAACAAGACGGCTTTGCAGAAGGCCACGGAAAAGGGGCACACGGAAATAGTTGAGTTGCTAAAGAGCAAAGGAGCACGTTTGTAAATCTGTTCTGAGTTCAAGCTTTAGCTTGCCTGACAACCTAAAGGTTGAACCCAAAACTCCACAGCAAGATTGTTATATGGAAAATTGTTGACAGTATGGTCCAGTTAGTGAAGAATCACGCCCACGTTAATACCCTCGCATAGTGCTTGAGTGCCCTACTCGAGTCCTCCCAGGTCGTAGTCCGCAAATGTCCCAGATACCTGAGCAGAGGCATGTCTTACTCCCGACTCTCTCAATGGTCTAACCCTGAACCATCAGGGCTGCCAAGGGGCTTTTAACAAGCAGGAACAAAGGGAAGTTCAACGCTGACTCTGGTTCTGCGCAGAACCCGGGGAAGTGTACGCCTTGGTCCATGCAGAACTGGCCTGGACCATCAACGTGCAGAAACCTCATGAGGAGGATCTATGAAGATCAAGGCATTGAAGCTATTGACGTTAGTTTGTTTGCTGATAGCTTGTGCGCTTCCGGTGCTCTTTCTAAGTGGCAAAGCCGCCCCCGAACCCGACTCATCACTTGCCGGCCTTGGATTCGGGAGTATGGAGACGTTTGATGCCAATTACCAAGCGTGGGAAGCTGAGTATTTGAAGGCTGGTGGAGACGAGAACCTGGTCCTGTCGATGGGCTGGTTCAAAGGTCTGTCCACCGGCAACTCGTACGCCAGCGGCACGGCGACATTCAATCTCGTCGCGGGAGATGTTGCTGTCACGATTAACGGTCTGGCGAAAGATGAAGGTTGGGACGTTTGGCTGGTTGACAGCGCGCCCGGCCGCAGCATCGGTCTCGAAAACGACGACAACATGCTGCGCCTCGGCAGCTTGAAACACGAAGGCAAGGCCGCGAGTCTTGTGGCCCACCTCGGCAAAGACGCGTTCACGACGTTCAATATGGACCTGATCATCGTGACGAAAGCAGGCAAGAATCCGATTGAAGACCGAACGCTGATCGGCACCACGTCGCTCTTCCATCGCGTCTATCGCAGTAAACAACAGGGACAGTATGGCGTGTTGGCCGATGCTGACCCGCTTCCCCCCGAGCCCGACAAGCGCGGGATTTTCCAGCGCGTTGTCGATGCGATCAACCCGACTGCTTCGGCGCAGATCGGTCCAAATCCCAATCCGACCACTGCGCTGCAACTCTCCATCAAGCGCGGGCGGGAGAGTTTCTTTAACCAAACCTTCAACGGTAACGGCCGCACTTGCGGAACGTGTCACCGCGAAGATGGAAACCTGACAATCGACGCGGAGTTCATCGAAGATCTTCCGCCAAACGATCCGCTCTTTGCCGCGGAGTTCATTCCGGCTCTCGCGAACAATTTCGAGAACCCGGTGCTCATGCGGAAGTTTGGGTTGATTCTCGAGAACCCGGACGGATTCGACAACCTGCCGAGCAAGTTTGTGATGCGCGGCGTGCCGCACACCTTGGCGTTGTTGCAGAACACGCTGACTCCGGTTGCCGCAGTTCCGGGCGCAACACCGAATCCGGATGGCAGTATTCCGTCCCAAGACGGCACGACGAAGCCGCCGAACGAGAGAACTGGTTGGGGCGGCGATGGCGCACCGGGAACTGGAACTCTGCGAGAGTTCATCATCGGTGCGGTCGTGCAGCACTATCCGAAGACTTTGAATCGCACGGCGCCCGGCGATTTTCGTCTACCGACAACCGGCGAACTTGACGACCTTGAAGCGTTTCAAAAATCTCTTGGCCGCAGAGCGGATCTCGATCTCGCCGCGATGCAGCCGAAGATCAGAAACGAAGTCGCGCGGCGCGGACTCGTGATCTTCAACAGCGGGGGATCGGTCGTGGGTCAGCCGAATGAAGGCGCGGGCAAGTGTTTCTTCTGTCACCTCAACGCCGGCGCAAGTGATTTCTTCTTCCCCGGCGCGAATGCCAACTTCAATACAAACGTCGAAGGACTGCCTTCGCAACCGGCGGATCTTGTTCCCGGACAACTCAATCCGCAGGATGGTGGCTTCGGCCGTTTAGGTGTTTCTCCGACGGGTGGCTTCGGCACCGGTTTGTTCAATACGCCGGTGCTGGTTGAAGCGGCAGACACTGGTCCGTTCTTCCACAACAACTCGATTGAGACCATCGAGGGCGCGGTTGATTTTTATAACAGCAACGCGTTCAACCAGGCCCCGGGCTTCGGCGCCGCGATTGGTGGGATCAGACTTGAAGCGACGGAGGTCGTCGCGGTCGCTGCGTTCCTGCGCGTCATCAACGTGTTGGAAAACGAGCGGTCGGCGAGAGACTTGATCAATCGCATCAAAATCGCGACCAGCCAGTCGCAGGCTGAGGAACTTGCTAACCTGGCGATGTCTGAGATCGACGATGCGATCCAGGTGCTGGAGGGTGGCGGTTTACACCCGAAAGCTCAGAAGGACTTCAAGAAGGCCCGCAAGAATGCGAAACAGGCGGGTCAGGAAACAACCTCAGGCGGGAGAATCGCTGAGGCCAACATGGCTCTCGGTTTCCTGACGTCGGCAAAGGCCGACATCATCGACCCGTAAGACGGGAACCCTTAATCCCTTTGCAGGCGATGGGCGCGGTTGGTCCATCGCCTGTTTTTTAGACAGGAGCCACAGAATTAACAAGATTGCTTTTAGGAAATAACCCATCTTGTGAATTTTGCAAATCCTGCCAACGATGAGGATTCGTGGGCATCAGGATTTTCCTTAGTTGACAGAAATCTCTTTGAGGTCTATTGTGCGCTCGAACTATCTAACCGGTGCGCATTCCTCCCATTCAGCGCTCCGAAACTCAAACAACTAAAAAGCTGCCGTCGCCCCCGACGGCTACTCAACCCACATTTCAACTTTAGAGGAGTACAAAGATGAAGCGAATTTACTCACTTTACGCTGCTGCTTTGGCGGTGGCTTTGGCCGGAGCCGTCCTCTTGTTGACTCCGCCGCGAACCGTTTACGCCTGCTCCGGCAGTGCTCTATGCGAACACGGTAACAGTGTCAGTATTCCGTCAGGAGCTACGAGCTGTTCGTGCGAGGACAATGTGGGATGTAGTTGGACCGCCAACGGAGTGAAATACAGTCAAAAATGCGCCTCCAGGGGAGACGAAGAGCTCCTGATTCAGTAGGTGCTTAGCTAAAGATACTCATAAACGGGTAAGTGATCGAATGACTCTCACACACGCGATCAAACTGTGCCTCGGACTGCTTGTTGCGGCCTCGGTGGTTGTAGCGCAGACTGGCAATAAGTCTGCGACTACTTCTAGCAAGACGAACACGGCCAGCAAAGATTCTCAGTCGAAGGCGAACGATCTGCGCGCGAACCAGCTTAACGTGCTGCGCGAGCATGTTCTTGCCCGCACTCTTGAAAGCCTGAAAAAAATGGACGACGCAGGGTTGCGGATGTCGGCGCGCAACCAGCTCCTGACTTACCTCACCAGTGAGAAAGCGCCGCCTGTTGAAAAACAAACACTGACTACTCAACTAGCACTCGAAGGCTTAACCGATCTTCGCGAACACGGCGAAGAGGTTACTCCTTTCATGCTGAGTTATTTGTCCAACAACCTGGGAAGCTGGATTCAAAAGCACAGGCCAAATCTGACTGAGGAGTTCGAGAAAGTAGTTAAGGGCCACGGGAAAGGCGGCGCCGGTCAGCGCATTCGCTCTTTGTTTGAGTTGGAAAACGGAGATGTCCTGGCGGCAAAACGCATCCGGCAAGAGTTGGATGAACAGACAACCCTGATTGGACTTCATTTCTGGCTGGAAGAGTTGATCAAACGTAAGTCCGGTGAGTTTGAACCTTTGGCGTCAGACATCGTCACCCGCGCCGGACAAGGGCAAATATCTTTTGAGACTCTCTTTTGGATAAGTGACATTTACTTGCGGCCGCAAACGTCCGCAGCGTTGCGGAAGCGCTTTCTGACCGCGGTTATTTTCCGTACTGAACCCGCAAACTTCGTCGTCGAACCCGCGTCGCAGATGGCTTACGACTTATTGACCACCATTCTGCCTTTCGTTCAGCAGTCAACGCCCGAGTTATACGATCAGGCACTGAACCAGCATGTTGCGATGCGTGCGGGTCTCACCGAAAAACAACGAGCCAGCGAAACACGTCTTAAGCGGCTCAACGAAAGCGCGAACCCGGTTGAAGATTTGATTTCAGAGGCTGAAGCAGCAAAGTCAAAGACTGAACGTAACGAGTTGTTGCTGCAAGCAGCCCAATTGGCCCTTGATAAGCGTAGCTTTGATCAGTGCCTGGACACGCTCGGCAAAGTTGATGTCAACATCAACGGACCCGATCCGGATCAGTGGCAACGTTCGGTAGATCAGATCCTGAAGAATCTGGTCAGAACCGTTCTCGCCGACAAACGTGCCGAGTTAGCCGAAAAAGCCGCGGGGCGCATTGGTTCATCACTCACACGAGTCGAAGCATTGAACCTGATAATGCGCTATTTGATAAAAGCAAATGACAAAGCCGAAGCCCAAAGACTCCTGACTGAGGCGTCGAAAGCAGCGGCCGCAGGTTCAGACGACATCCAGAAGGCGAAGGCGTTTTTCCTTCTGAGCATCACGTGCGACCAAGTTGATTCTTCAAAGAAAGCCGACCTGTTGCTCTCGGGAATCAACGCGCTCAATAACCTCGCGAGTCCGGAACCCGGCGCGCGCGATAAAGCCGTTTACCAGAATTACATTCAGCGGCTTGATAATTCAGGTTACGAATTAACCAGAGGCTTCAGCGGACTCACGAAACAAGATGAAAACAGCGCGCTCCCTCTCGTCGAGAAACTACAGAAACGCGATTTGAGAAGCTTCGCTTTGATCGGAATTCTCCTGGGCCTGGACCAGCTTCAAAATGACTGAAACCAGAATCCTCGTGCAAAAGTCATGGTTGCCCATCGGTTTGATCCTGCTTCTGGGCCTCATCAACGTGCTACTCATCAAACAAAACCTCGACTTGCGCAAACAACTCGCCGCGGGTGGAAGAACGCTCGACTTAACGACCAACGTTCTCAAGCCCGGTGACGTTGTGGCGGCTGTAACTGCTAAAGATTTAGACGGCCATCCTTATCAACTGGAATACAAGAAAGATGGCCGGCATCGGCTGCTTCTCTTCTTCTCACCAAACTGCCCATATTGCCAACAGCAGTCACCGCTGTGGCGTGATTTGCTGGATCACGTCGACAAGGATCGATTCAACGTCGTAGGAGTTGTTAGTGACAGAGAGGATCGGCAATCAGTGGCTGCACACGCCGAGGGAGCAGGCTACTTCAAGACGAAAACGCCTTTACCGGTAATCTTCTTCGATAATGAATCGCTGGGGAGTTACAAACTGACAGCAACACCAACCACGTTACTCATAGATGAAGATGGAAAAGTGGAGCGTGCCTGGGTTGGCAAGTGGGATGACAGTAGGGTTATGGAAGTGGCTGCCGCGTTGAAATAAGAGAACTGACCGCATCGAACCGGGGAACGCTCCGAGTTTAACCTTCTACAAAGATGGTTTTCTAAAACCATTCCTGCCCCAATCAATACTTTCTTCTGACCAGTGCTGAGGGAATCTAGCGGCGCTTTCCGCGTTAGAGTCCAGCAGGAAAAATTGCCCAGAGGCTCTGGTCCAGGCTTCGTACATTGTTGTCAGTCTGTAGTAACAGTTTTCCTGCTGCTGTTAACAAGATACGAAGCCTGTCCAGGACCTTATTCTCAGGTTCAAGTCTGGGCTTAAACTCAGCGGCAATCCCTTAAGCACAGAACTGAACAAAAACTCACATTTAAGTGCCGGCGCGGCCGGAGGAGGTTTTTGTATGTCCACTCAACCAAATGAGTCCCCATCCCCAAACAGCCCTAGTTCAAGGAGCAATGGCTTGTCAGAAGAAAAACAACCCAATTACCCACCTCAAGGAGGAGGAACGTTTGTCCTGGACGATTTCAGTCAGTCAAAAATCAACCACGGACAACAAGAAATCAACTACTACATCAGCGATACGGACGAGAAGATCGTAAAGGCTCTCAGGGAATTTCGTACCGTGGTTGCTAAGTTAGCTCCCGGTCCGGATGAACTGAAGGATTTGGACGATGCAATAGACGCGGTCTCCAACGCTACCAAGAAAATTGCTGGTCCATTTCCTCCGGGCTGTCTTCCCCCGAAACCTTTTCGTCTTCCTGATGAATAGTTCGATGCGATGAGCGATGGATCTGCGCAAACCTGCGGCGGCAGCGGCAAACGTGCAGTTAACAGTCTTACCGTTCGCTGATCATTGTCACGTTACTGGTGGTGGTTCCGCGTTGACAAGCGATCTGCTTGTAATCGGGTGACCAAGCGTATGCGTAGATCCGATCGCCGTTGAAATTCGTGAGTTGTTTCCTCTCTCCAGTGTCTCGATTGTAACTCCAGATGTTTGAATAGCCACTTTTTTTGTCTATGTAACTCAGTTCACGAGTTGAGATCCATTGAGGGCGTTGCCACTCCTGAAGCGGAACCGTAAAGTGCCACAACGGCTCGCCACCCTGAGCGGGAAAGATGGCCACGTCATCAGTGTTGGAGTCGAGGTTATAGCGAGCTGCGATGAGTTGATTGTCGGGTGAGAATACCGGCATTCGATATCTGTCTCCCACCTTGATTGGTTCACCGCCGTTCATCGGAACTTTCCAAAAACTAACCAAATTATCGGCGACATGATCGTAGGCAACCCACTGATTATCGGCCGAGACAGAAGGATAATAATTGCCGTCGCTAAAGGTCAGTTGCGTTAGCTCACTGCCGTCGTCAGCGTTCATGCGCCAGATATTGAAACTGCCATCAAGGTTGGACGCAAAGACAACGTACCGGCCATCGGCTGAAGGCGACGGCAGATAGTTGTCTCCTTTGCTCGTCAGTAGGACTCGGTTAGACCCATCGGGATCGATGCGAGAGATATTCAATCGATTGGGCGTCAGCGATGAGAACAGTATTTTTCCGTTGCTGGTCCAACTCAGGCCGTACTTCGCTCCGCTTCCCGTGGCGACCTGAGCTGGCCTTTGAGGCTCGTCAACGTTCATGACCCATATCTGCCACGAGTGAGTCGATTGCACGGTTACGATCTTGCCGGCAGCTATGCTGACTCCTTCATAATGCACCAGCTCATTGGATATTCTCTGCGCGGCTCCGTCGGAAAAGTTGACCCGCCATAACTGGTGCGGCGCCCCGTCACGTTCGCGAACGTTGATTACGAGACTGGACGTGGTTTCCCAAGCCACTTGGAAGATGTTGAGCCACGTTTGTTGGCCGATGAGTTGCTCGCGACCGTCTTTCACATGGAAACCAATCAAGTTCATGTGATAGCTCTTATCCCAATAACCGGCAGGACAAACAACCATACTGCCGTCAGGCGACCAGGCGGGACCGTCAGTTGAAAGTCTCTGACCCTTTTCGTTCCTCTTGCCGAGCTCCTGCTCGTTTGAGCCGTCCGGATCTGCGAGCATTAACAAAAACTCACCGTTTGTTTTGTTATGACGGACGAAAGCGAAGCGATCGCCTTGTGGAGAGAAGGTAATAGGGCTATCAACGCCGGTCGTCACCTTTGTTGGGATAGAGCCGGGCCAGGGAAGCCGATAAAGTATGCCGGGGCCATTCTGCTCTTTGCGGGTGAAGTAGATATCGTTGCTGTCGCGCGAGAACGTGACACCCACATATTCCACGTCCGCCGGCGGAACAGCAGGGGCTGAGGCGAAATTCGCAGTGTTGGTAACGATTAGTTGTTGCTTGCCATCTCGGTCTTCAACGCGGGCCACCAACCTGCCGTCGGGAGAAATCGCGGCTTTTTTGGAGGTCCCGTCGTTTGTCAGCGCTTCGATTTTCGGTGCGTAAACAGTCGCGCTTCTTTCCTGGACTGAATTGACGGAGTTTTCGGGTTGGGTAAACCGAGGCCATACGAAGGTAATAAAAAGAATCAGAAAGGCTACGCTGCTGATGCCGGTGAAGAGCGCGGCCGTCTTGTGAGTTCTGAACAGAAAATCGCCAGTCAGCATCACCTGCGACTTTACTCGCGTGAATAGCGTTGAACCTGAGGGTGGTTTACCGACAACCGGTGAGTACATCACCGGCGACGACTTAATCGCGCCCGCGGAAGCTGAGTCACTTTCATGGCGCTCCAACTCACGTTTAAGACTGCTCAGGTCTGAAATGAACTTGGAGATCGTTTGATATCTTTTGTCGCAGTCCTTCTCGAGTGCCTTCTCGACCATCTTGCGATACGGGATCGGCACTGCTTCAGGAAATGTGAGCTTTGCCGGCTCTGCTTTGAGGATCAACGCGACTGAATCGTTACGCGATCGGGCTTCGAAAGGCGTGGAGCCTGTGAGCATTTCGTAAAGCACCACGCCGAGACTCCAAACGTCGGTCTGGTTGTCCACCGGCACTTCGCGCAGTTGTTCCGGCGACATGTACTTAACCGTACCCATCAACATGCGCGGTTCGGTTCGCACTATTGTCTGCGCTTCGCCAGCGGGGAGTTGTTCCTGGAGTCCTTCGATCAGCTTCGCGAGACCGAAGTCGACGACTTTTACATAGCCGTCGGGGCGCAACATGATGTTCTCAGGTTTGACATCACGATGAACGATGCCGACAGCGTGTGCGCTGGCGAGTGCGGTGCCGACCTGAATGGCGATTTGTAAGGCTTCGAGAGGTTTGAGTGGACCATGAGCAAGGTGATCGCGAAGAGTCGTCCCCTGGATGTACTCCATCGCGATGAAGTGGCGGCCCTTGTCAGTGATTCCAATATCATGGATAACGCATACGTTAGGATGGTTGAGTGCGGACGCGGCGCGGGCTTCCTGTTCGAAACGAAGCACACGTTGGGTATCGGTGGCGAATTCCTGCGAGATCAGTTTCAGCGCGATGTTGCGGCCTAACTGCGTGTCGCGCGCGAGATAGATCTGGCCCATTCCACCGGCGCCCAGCGAGCAAAGTATTTCGAAACGCCCAACTCTTTCACCGGCCGCAAACTCTGCTGTCTCACTTGCGAGCATGCCGGCGGCAAACTCGAATGCCGGAGAAGTTAAAAAGTTTTCATTTCCGGCATCGGCGTCAAGCAGGGCTTCCACGTCTTCCCGGAGCAACGTATCGGCGCCACAAACTTCATTTACAAAATCTGGGCGCTCTGCAGGAGGGCGTTCCTGAGCGGAGTGAAATATTTCTTTTATTTGTTGCCATCTATCATGGGTGATCATGTCGATTCTTGAGGTTGTAGTTGCATGGTCGATGACTACTAACGCGAGATCTGTCGCTTAAGTCCCTCAAGAAGGACTCGTTGTTCTTGTTAGCTCCACGTGCAGATATGCTTTGGCAAGTTTCCATTCACGTTCGACGGTCGCGTGCGAGGTGCCCATTACTTCCGCAGTTTGATCGATTGTGAGCCCGCCAAAAAACCGCAATTCCACCAGTAGTGCTTGTTCCGGATCGAACTCCGCCAGTTTGTTCAAAACTTCGTGCAGGGCCAGGAGATCGGTGTCCGGTTGTGCGCCAAAAGCAGCGATGTTTTTTAGTGACACGCAGAGACGGTCGCCACCACGCTTGGAGGCGTGATGTGCTCGTGCATAGTCGACGAGAATACGTCGCATAAGTCGAGCGGCGACGCCGAGAAACTGCGCCCTGTTTTGCCAACTCATACGGTGCTGCTCGGAAAACTTTAGAAAAAGTTCATTTACTAAGGCGGTGGGTTGCAGGGTGTGCTCCCGGCGTTCGCGACGGAGGTAAGTGACCGCCAGCCGGTGGAGGTCGTCATAAACCAGCGAAATCAACTCGTCGCGGGCCTGTTCCTCACCATTGCTCCATCTTTTGAGCAGTTGTGTGATGCCGTCGCCGTTGTTGGACGAATGCGTCGCCATTCGCTTATCTCTTTCTGCCTGGCGAAACCATATGAGTGCGTGAGTGGGCATTTGCAAGGTGCCCGAATGGGGAGATTTTAACACTTTGAAAAAAAACTGAGGGACTTTTCCGGCGGAATACGCGATTAAGAGACAAGCTGTGAAACGCTTCTTCTCCGAAGCAAAAGCGACTTCTTTGACTGTACCTCACCCCCCGCCCCCTCTGGACGAAGCGGCAGAGCCTCGCAAGATTTATCTCGCAGCCGCTTCGAACCTTTGGGGTGTGACAATCAAACAACTGTCTGGAACAAAGACGTTTATATTTAGCCGGGTGTTTTAAGGTTTTGCCTGGAGGCCAAAACCTTGAGGATCCTGGCAATCGCGCTGCTGCTGTCTTCAACGAGTGTCCAACTGTTGGCCCAAAACGCCACACGCGGTGCGGTCGAACTGATAACTACACTCTCCGGACACACGAAGAGCATTGAACAGATTGAATTTGGCCGTAGTGGCGACGTCATAGCGACCAGTAGCAAAGACCGAACAGTCCGACTCTGGAATGTCGTCAGTGGTGAGTGTTTAGCAACGATCGCCGGCGATGGAGCGGAGCCGTCGAAGTTGAACTGGAGTGACGATGGCCGCAGGTTGGCGATCACTTACCGGCGCGATAAGACATGGGAAGTGGTCGTGTGGGAGGCGCCTGCTAACCGCCTGCCGATCGCCGGTCGACGATTTCCGGACGCTTACTTTTACGAGTGGAGTCCCGACAATCGTTCCTTTGTGGCCCTGAACGGCGAAGTGAAGCTAAACATTTGGGACGCCGTTTCAGGTCAACTAACTCAAACTCTAAATCCCGAACCCGCAACGTATATCGTTGCGTTTGTTACGGCAGGGCAGAGAATTCTCACAGCCTCGGACTATGGTCCAGTGCAGCTATGGGACGTCGCGACCGGCAAACTTGTCCGTAGCTATCCCACTGACGAGTGTGTTAATAGTGGCAACTATCCGGCCCTGCTTCGGCCCGTCTTGAGTCCGGACAAGCGGGTGTTGCTCCGCGGCGCCGTTAAGAATGATTCCGTGGAGAAGAGTCCTCACACCTACTTAACTATGCGAGAGATCGATGACGGCAAAGAGTTGTTGACCTTCCAGATGCCCGAAGGTGTTCAGCAAATTTTTTGGACTCCCGACGGCAAGACGCTCGCGATTGTCGGTCTGGAGTTTGGTCCGCGTCTAATCGACACGGCCACCGGCCGCGAAACCGCTCGCTTGCCCTTCGAAAATTGTTGGCCGTGGACGTTGTGGGGGAGCGACGGCTGTGAGCCACTGAGTTTCAACGCCGACGGCGCGGTCGTGTTGAAAGCGAAAGAACCGATCAAACTCTGGGACACTACGACTGTGACTCTCATCGCAGAAC
>DATELP010000081.1:0-13799 GCA_035276425.1 Pyrinomonadaceae bacterium | reverse complement strand
GTTGAATGCGGTGAGTGGCTGCTGCGTTTTGGAATTCAGATCGAGACGGAAGACTTCGGGCGGATTAATTGCGCTTTCCCAATTCGCGATCAGAATAGTCGACGAAGCTTTCGCGGGAATTTTCAGGTTTGTGTAAACGCCGCGCGTCATGTCCATCGCGAGACGCACTTCGTTGCCGTCGGCCGCGAGTGTGTAAAGCTTTTCGTTTCCAGCTTCTTCCGCAGTGAAATAGATCGACTTGCTGTCGGGGGTGAAAGCAAAGTTGCCAACAGCGCGATCGAAGCCGGAAGTAAGGATCGCCGGTTGACCGGGATTGGGCCACGAAAACTTCGCGAGCCGATCGAGGTTGTAAACCTTATTGCCGCCTTCCGTGTTGAAGATGGCGTAGAGCGCTTTTCCGTCGGGTCGAAACGCGGGACGAGTGAAACTGTCGGCGCCTGTTGTCAGGCGCACAGGTTCGCCACCGCTGGCTGAGATTTTGAACAGCGATGTGTTTGTGTTTGCGTACGCGGCCGCGTCGCGGTTCGTACTCGCGACGAAGACGATCGCATCGCTGTTAGGTGTCCAGACTGCGTCGAGTTCGTCAGCGGAGTCTGTACCACGACCAGCAAAGCCGCGCTCTTTGACGAGCTTCGTTCCCGCGAGAATATCTTTCGCTTTCGCGCCGGGCTGCGCGTCTTGCACGAACAGGTGCGTCTGCGTGTCGTCAACCCACTTGTCCCAGTTGCGAATTGGAAACTTGTCGTACGCGCGCACACGATACTTTTGTGCTTTGCGCTCGGCTGCGATCTTTTTGTTTGCTTCGTCGTCGAGTGCGCCGGGATAAACGGTGCTGACAAAGAGCAGCGCCTTGCCGTCGGGACGCCACTGCGCGGAGCGTGCGCCGGTTGAAAGGGAAGTGATGCGCACCGCTTCGCCGCCGTTCGCAACGTCCAACACGTACAACTGACTCACCTCGTCGCCTTCGCGTCTCGCGGAGAACACGATCTGCCTGCTGTCAGGACTCCATGCGACACCACTCTCGCCGCCTTTCGTGAACGTCAGCCGGCGCGGCTTAGCGCTACCGTCGCTGGGAACGATCCACAAGTCCGACACCTGGTCCTTCTCGTCGTAGGCGGGTTCGACCAGTGAAAACACGACCCACTTTCCATCCGGACTCGGCGCCGGCGCCCCCACCCGCTTCAGCATCCACATCGTCTCGTGCGTTAGCGGCGCTTTCGTTTGGGCGTTGATGTTGAAGGCGATGACGAGCGGGAGTAAGACAAACAGTAAACGACTAAAACGTCGCGCTTTGGTGAACATGAACTATCCTCCTGAACTTGACGGCTGGCGGCGAAATAATACCGGAGCGTTGGGATAACGGCTACTCAAACCTCATCGGCTCTGTGGTTTGCTATAATCCCCGCCATGGCAATGGATATCGCTGAAGAGAATGAAGCCTTTGAGCTCACGGAAGCTCAAAAGCTCGAACTCGATCGGCGACTTGCTCTTCGCAGAAGTAATCAAAGTCAGGGACGTACCTGGGACGAGATCAAAGCGGAATTGATGAAGTCTCGGCGCCCTACAAACGCGAGGTTGTTTGTCACTGGACAGGATTCACAGAATTTACAAGAGTAAGAACCATCTTGTTAATTTTGTAAATCCTGTCAACACAGCTATGGACAAGAAGTTTCATCCGGCGATGAAGGCCATTAACGCGGGGGATGTGGGGCGGTTGAGGGAATTGGTGAAGGAGGATCCGTCGTTGGCGACGTCGAGGTCGACTAGGAGTCATCCCACGTTGCTCCAATGTGTGGCGTTGGATGCCAATGGTAATCCGAATGCGCGCGCGATGGCGGAGGTGTTGCTCGAGGCTGGCGCGGAGTTAGATGAGCCACTTGTTGCTGCCGGAAGCATCGGCAATCGTGAGGTTGCTGAACTGTTACTCGATCGTGGCGCCGCGATTGACGGCACTGGCGGCTGGTCGCCACTCGAGGAGGCACTGTACTGGAACAATCAGGACGTTGTTGCGCTGTTACTCGATCGTGGCGCGAAGGCGCAGAACCTGCGCACCGCCGCCGCACTCGGCCGCACTGATCTGATCAAGACCTACTTCAACACAGATGGACGCCTGAAACCCGAGGCTGGCAAGATCGACTGGCCGTTTGGTGGTAACCCGTCAGTCTCCCATCGCGTTAACGAGTGGTCGCAGGATCGCCAGGGCATCATTGATAACGCGTTTGTCTACGCGTGTATGCACGGACACCTCGACGCTGCGCAACTGTTGTTGGACAAAGGCGCGGAGATAAACACAATCCCCGGTGGCTTCGATTTTGCCGGCACCGGATTGCACTACGCCGCACTGAACGGCCACCGCGCGATGGTCGAGTTTCTGCTACAACACGGCGCAGACAAGACTATTAAAGACACAAAAGTCGGATCAACCGCAGCAGGCTGGGCCGAGCATGGCAACCACCCGGAACTCCTCGACCTGCTGCGGTGAACCACAGCTTACACAGACCGTGCGGAGACCATTGTCGAAGTTTGCGACAACACAGGTTGCGTAAACTGTTCCTGCTCCGTCGATCCCGTCAACGCTGTGGTCGATGAATTTCCACCCGCAACGATCTGCGCGATCGCGTCGAAGTAACCCGTCCCCACAAACGCCTGATGCTTCACCGCGCGATAGTCGCTATCCGCCTCGCGTTCAAACTCGGTCGCCTGAAGCTTCGCGTACGCACTCATGCCTGCATCGCGATAGTCCTGCGCCAGCTCAAACATCGCCAGGTTCAAAGCATGGAACCCCGCGAGCGTGATGAACTGAAACTTGTAACCCATCAGCCCCAGCTCTTTTTGAAACTTCGCGATCGTGCGATCGTCGAGCTTCTTCTTCCAGTTGAACGACGGCGAACAGTTGTACGCCAGCAGCTTGCCCGGAAACTGTTCGTGGATCGCGTGCGCAAACCGGCTCGCATCTTCGAGATTCGGTTCGGAAGTCTCGCACCAAACGATATCCGCATACGGCGCGTAAGCGAGTGCGCGCGCGATCGCCTGGTCCAACCCTGCCTTCACAGTGAAGAAACCTTCCGCGGTTCGTTCTCCGGTCAGAAAAGCATGGTCGCGTTCGTCAACATCGCTCGTGAGCAAACCAGCTCCGTCAGCGTCAGTGCGCGCGATCAAAATCGTGTTCACGCCGAGCACATCCGCCGCGAGCCGCGCCGCGATCAGCTTCTGAATAAACTCCTGCGTCGGCACCAGCACTTTGCCTCCCATGTGCCCGCACTTCTTGCACGACGCGAGTTGATCTTCAAAGTGTACGGCAGCCGCGCCGGCTTCGATCATTCCCTTCATCAACTCAAACGCATTCAGATTCCCGCCAAAACCAGCCTCCGCATCAGCGACGATCGGCGCAAACCAGTCAACACCGTTGCGTCCTGCAACGTGATCGATTTGATCCGCACGCTGTAGCGCCTGATTGATCTTACGCACCACGTCCGGAACGCTGTTGGCCGGATACAAACTCTGGTCGGGATACATGTGACCCGCAAGGTTTGCGTCAGCCGCGACCTGCCAACCGCTCAAATAGATTGCTTTCAACCCGGCATGCACCTGTTGCACGGCCTGGCAACCGGTCATCGCGCCGAGCGCGTGAACGTAAGGTTCGCTGTGCAACAGTTCCCAAAGTCGTTTCGCGCCGCGCTCCGCCAGCGTGTATTTGATCTCGACAGAGCCGCGCAGCTTCAAGACGTCTTCCGCCGTGTAGCCACGCGTGATTCCGCGCCAGCGATCGTTTGTGGTCCATTCGTTTTGTAGTGAAACGTGATCATAAGTTGTCATCGTTCGTTCCCCCTCCCCGGTTTATGAAGTTCAGCTTGGATCAAACTGTTCGTTCCGAATCAGTGATTCGCTGATGTTTCGTGCCGTGCGATAGTTCTCAAGCACGGACGAGGTCGTGTTCGGGGGAAGTTCGTGCAGGATGCGTTCGAGTTCTTCGTCGAACATCTTGCTGATGAGATCGGGTGTAACTTCAGCAAGGTGTTTGGTGCGTTGCGCGATCATGAGGCGATAGATGCGATCAGTCGCGAGGTCTTCCATGTAGCCGTCGAGCAAACTCGCACCTTTGCCGTTTAGCACGCCGTTGCGATAGCGAATCACCGTGCGGATCGCCGCGCGTGTTCCGCTTTCAGTGATCTGTCCAACGCCTTTCGGAACAGGACGCAAATCCGGATGCGTCTCTGCTTCGGGCTTGCGCGCCGCGACCTGATTAGGAAACGGAAACTGCTGCACGGCGATCTCGTTCTGGTCCGGATGTCCGGTCCATGCGCCGTCCATCAAACAGTTGGCCTCGTTCTTCTTGTCCGCGGCGAGCACTCGCAGCGCGCGTTCGTTCAATTCATGATCGGTGCGGCTCGGATAAAGCGCCGTCATGCCACCGATGGCGAGGATGCCGTGCTTGTGACACGTCTCGGCCAACAGTTCGCGCAGGTTTTGAAAGAACGGCACGTCGTGCGGGATCGTGTTTCGATCCGGCAACACCCACTCGGGATCTTCGAGGTTGAAGTGGATCAAACTCGCCATGTAATCCCAGCGGCCGAGATTCAGACCGATGATGTGATCGCGCAGGTTGTAGATAAACTCTTCCATCTGATACGCGAGCGGATGCGACTCAACCAGCGCCATGCACTTGATATGACTTCGCTCAAGTCCCTTCGCGTCCTCAATCGCGCGAAACAGATCGCGCCACCACAACGCCTCCTCAGCCGACTCCGACTTCGGAATATAAAAACTGAGCGGATGCCGTAAACGAACGTCAGCCTGATAAGCAACCAGCGCCACGTCAAACAACGACGCCGACATCAACTCGTTTTTGAATATCTCGGCCTGGTTGAGGTGCAGTCCACGCGGACGAATGAATATGACGGTGTTGCTTTGATTGATACCGGCAGTGCGATTGCGTTTTGCGTCGAAGTAGGTGAGTTCGCCTTTCAACGCGGCGTTGATGTTCTCGATGCCGGTTTTCAGGTTGGACCACGTGTTCGCCATTGAGTCTTCGAGGTCGAGCATCACGCCGGGCGCGCCCGAGTTCAGCATTTTCACGACGAGTTCAGCGTCGTCGGCCGGACCGGTCATTTGGTTACGTTGATCCGCGCACCATGCCGGTAGAGGAATCGTCCAGTCAGTGGTCCTCGCTTCAGACGGCGGAAGGTAATTCGGCTTCCGGCCTGCGTGTGATGCCGCGAGTACGCCGGCACGCTTGCGAGCGAGTGATTGCTGCCGCGGCGTCAGCTCGCGATGGAGCGGCTCGAGAAACTCCATGAATCCCGGTGGCAGGTCGACTTGGGCGTCAAAGTCCGGCGGAGCAGTATTGAAACGTGTTCCGTATTGTGAACGAGTGCTCGACATAAGGTTTCGGGAGGTTTAGCATGCGATTCACACCCCCTGCAATACGGCAATCAGCATCGTGAACGCAAACTTATTTAGGGCTTCAATACATAAGTCAGCGCCCCGACAGTTTTTGCCTTCAAAGACGAAGTTTCTTCGGTTTGGCCTGTGACACCGGCGTTCGGAATTGTGAACACATTTCGTGAGCGAACCCGGGGAGGGAGATAGCATGGTCAGAGCAGCGACTACTGAGACTGCAAAACGTCGCGCAACAAATCGTGAACAAGTGACCTCGGTTGAACGCGCGCTGTCGATCCTCGAGCTGCTGGCGAGTAGAAATCACGGCCTCAGTACGTCCGAAATCAGTCGCGCCGGGAAAATCCCGAAGAGTTCGACGAGTTACTTGTTGCGAACGCTTGTTGGCCGTGGTTACGTGCGCCGCGATGTTGAAACCGGACAACACACGCTCGGCATCCGCGTGTTGAGTCTGGGCGGACAAGCGATGCAGGGCATGGCGCTGCGCGAACTCGCCATGCCGCACCTGCGCCAGATGGTTGAGACCACGCGCCTCGGATCGCACCTCGCAATCCTCGACCACGGTGACGCGGTTTACATCGAACGGATCGAGTCGCCCGGTTTTATCAAGATGGACATTTGGAACGGTAGGCGTGTCGCGCCGCAAGCGACGGCAGTTGGCAAGGCGTTGATTTGTCATTTAAGCCGTGAAGAGGTCCAGGAGATCGCGGGTCTGCACCCGTTGCGCCAGGTATCGCCGCGAACCATCGTGACGTTGCCAAACCTGTTCCAGGAACTCGCGGACATTCGCCGTCGCGGATATGCAATCGACGATGAAGAACACGCTATCGGTGTGCGTTGTGTTGCAGCGCCGGTGTTTTCGGCGAGCGGCGAAGTGGTCGCAGCGATCGGCTTGAGCGGCACGGTCAGTCAACTCAACGACGACTATCTCTCCTCACTCGGCAAGATCGTTCAGACCGCAGCTTTAAAACTCTCGGCCCAACTCGGCGGCCGCCGTAGCCGCTAAACAGTCATCCACTTCAAACCCTCGCGGGCGATGGGCGCAGGAATTTCGTGGTCGCCGTCGAATTCGCGGAAGGTGACGTCATAGCCGCGGGAGATTAGGGTGGCAGCGATGCGGCGGCCGCAGCGATCGATCGGAAGAATGTGGTCGTGCGTGCCGTGTGAGATGAAGATGCGCGGTTTGCCGTTCGGCGTGCCGCCGACTACGAAACCGGGTGAGAAGGCGACGACACTCGGAAACAGATCGCCGTTGATCATTCCGAGTGAGAGCGCGTACGAGGCACCGTCAGAGAAGCCGCCAATCGCAATACGCGCCGGATCGATCGCCACGATTTCAAACACGCGTTCAAGCGCGCGATTCAAGTTCGCGACATCCTCTCCAAAGCTGCCGCCGATGGCGTCCCACGACGTGTCGCGTGAATTTGGCGCGAGCACCGCAACGCCCGCTTCTTCGTGCGCCGTTCCGAGATACCAGAACATGTCGTCCGCACTTTGCGTCGCGCCGTGCAACATGACCAGCAAGGGAAGTGAAGACTGCGTCGCGTTTGCGGGTAACTGAAGAATCGCGTCGCGTTCGTTGTGCAGGCCCAACATGACCCGGCCAGTTGCTGTTGTCTTAACGCCGTCACGTGGACGCGCAGTGATCCGGCCATCTCGTGCAAAAGCTGATTCGGCCATACGACTACACGCGCTGCCAGCAGCCAAGGACACGACAGCGCCTCCCGCGATTGCACAAAATTCTCGCCTGGAAAGCTGCGCGTGACACACTGCTACGGTCTCAGCGAGGATGGTCTACGAACGGATTCAATCCCAAAGTAACTTAAAGCCCGCCCGGCGCAAGTGCTCAGAATCTTCGCTCAACACTCGACTCTCTTTTCGCAGTACGAGTGACGCTTCGATCAACTGAGCATACTCCTGATTGAGCCGAGATGTTATCTCACTCAATTCGCGGCTTCTATCGTTGAGATTTGTCTGGTAGGAAGTTTCCCCGAGTACGTTCATCGTTTTGCAGGAATGTTACTCGGCGGAAAGATTCATCGTCAATCAGTTTTTGCGGCGCCCGGCGAGGTGTTACAGCGAAACGGTTTGTTCGGCCCAGAATTGAAACTCGCGGTGCTTGTGGGTCTCCGCTTTTGCTTCCAGACCGTTCGCGACGGCGACGATGTGTTCGAACACCCGTTGGCCCACTTCGTCGATCGTTTCGGCGCCGTCGATCACGGCGCCCGCGGACATATCCAGGTCATTCGACATCCGCTCAAACACGGGCGTGTTTGAGGCAAGTTTGATCACCGGCGCAATCGCGTTGCCGATTGTCGTGCCGCGTCCGGTCGTGAAAACTACGATCGTCGCTCCCGCCGCGACGAGTCCCGGCGTCGATTCCTGGTCGTATCCCGGACCCTGCATCAGGTTCAAACCGCGATGCTTCGGCGTCTCGGCATACTCGATCACGCCCTCGACGCGCGTTGTTCCCGCCTTTGCGATCGCGCCGAGCGACTTGATCGTGATGTTGAGCAGCCCGCCCGCGACATTCCCCGGACTCGGATTGTTGTTGAGCACCGCGCCAAACTTCGACGCATACTCCTTGTACCAATCGACCATCCGGTAAATCGCGCGTCCGGTTTCCACATCCTTCGCGCGCGAGGCAAGCAGGTGTTCCGCGCCGCAAAACTCGGGCACTTCCGTAATCAAAACCGTTCCACCCGAACGAACCAGCAGATCCGCGGCCCGTCCCAACGACGGATTCGCCGAGATACCCGAGAAGCCATCCGAGCCGCCACACTTCACACCGAGCACGAGTTCACTCACCGAACATTTTTCACGAACGGTCTCGTTCACCAGCGGCAGCATCTGCTCGACTTCCTTGAGCCCGCGTTGAATCGCCGCCTGCGTGCCGCCCACTTCCTGAATGCCAATCTTCGCAACGGGTTTCGCAAACGCACGCTCGCGTTTGAGTAGATACTTTTCAACCTGCGCCAAGTTCGTTTTCTCGCAACCGAGATCGATCAGCACCACGCCGCCGACGTTCGGATGGTCCGCGTAATTCGACAGCGTGCGCAGCATGACGTCGATCGTCGATCCCTCCTGACAACCGCAACCCTTGTTGTGCGGAATCGCCACAACGCCGTCGACGTTTGGATACTTCGCGCGGTTGTAAAGCATGAACTCGGCAATCGTGGAAATCTGCAACGCTTCGTGACTCGCACACATGCTCGTCGGCACGATCAGCACGAAGTTGCGCGTGCCGACTCGCCCGTCCGGTCTTCGATAACCCATGAACGTCGCGCGCTGGTCCAACGGAAAATAATGAGGCGGCGGCGTGTGCAAGTCTTCGGGAAGCTCGCGAACAATCGGCACTTCGTCAGTCATATTGTCGTGCGTGATTTGTTCGCCCTGATTAATGCCGAGTGATGTTCCGATCGGTTGTCCAAACTGCAACACAAACTCGCCCGCGCGAATGTCTTTCGTCGCAAAACGATGGCCAGGCGGGATCGCGCCGCGTATCTCCAGCAGCAAACCGTACGGCAACAGCAGCTCCAAACCGGGCGTCGTGGCCTTCTTGACAACGGCCACGTTGTCGTTCGGATCGACAACGATCGCGAACTCACTCAGTAATGAAGCTGGAGGCGTTTGAACACTCGACATGCGTCAGTTTTCCAAAACGTTCTGAAGTATCAACGAGCGGACGTTTGGATGAACACGCAACCAAAGTCCGGGGTTTTGATCGAACTGAGTTTGGCGCGTTTCGGCGTCGTCTGCAATTCTCGTCGTCAACAAACGCCGGTAACACTCGCGCTTCGCCGGCGCGGTGTCAGCATCGACGATCGACTGTACCACGCGGCGTGCGCCGAGTATCGCGGCTGGACCAAGCGTCAGAATGTGTTTCGCTGCACGACACTCGGCTTCGTCCGCTTCGGTCACGATCGTGCCGCCCGCCTTAAACTTCTTGATGTGGTGTTCGAGAATCGACTGTGAAATCGGAATCAACCCGGCCATGTCGCTGTACGTCGCACCCGAGCCAGGCTTGATGTAAGCGAGATGCGAAGCCGCATCTGCTTCCGGACCAAGACCGAGGAAAAAGAGATCGATGCCCCCGAGCGACTCGAGCCGCCCGACGTAGCCAATCAGTTCGGCTTCCAGGTCCGCCGCGTCCGTGCGCATCGACGTGAAGCTTTTAACTTTGCGAAAGAAATCCGCGCCCAGCAGCCGCTCGAAATCGCGCACGAAGCTCAGGCCGTTATCCATGCGCAACGGCGCGAGCGCGTCCTGTATGAAAACGTGAAGCCGAGCGAACAATGCGTCGTAGTCATCGGTCTTCGCCATCGCGCCCAACAGCCGGTGCAGCGCCTGACCGCCGCGGCCGCCGACCAGAACCATCACCAACGGGCCGCTTTTCGCCGCCTCCGCGTCGATAATCTCCGCGAGCATCGCGCGGCCGACCGCCTCTTCAGACGGCATCACCTCGTAGACGAGATCGCGCGCCGGGAGTTTCGCCAGATAATCGCTGACGTGCAGGTCGTGCGCGAGCCAGATGTTTCCTCCGACAGAACGACGCCGGCTTGTCTGTTGGCTGGTTGCTGACATTTTGCTGGGCGGTTTCTTGAAAGCCCGACTGGTAATACCAATTTCAACGGAGGCACGACTTTAACACGCACACTGCAACTACACAAGCAACATTTTCAAGCGTCAAACGAGGCTGGTAAAACCAGCTAATCATAAATCAGCACATGACTTTTTGTGCTTGACGATGAGCGAGGCGCGGTGGTACACAGTATCCGCACTTTCTAAAAGTGGTCTAACCTTTAGCCAACAATTCAGCCTTTATGACCTATTCTCCACTGGAGCTTAGTGGCAAAGTGGCCGTGGTCG
Organism: Pyrinomonadaceae bacterium; assembly: GCA_035276425.1. Classification (GTDB taxonomy): domain Bacteria; phylum Acidobacteriota; class Blastocatellia; order Pyrinomonadales; family Pyrinomonadaceae; genus PSRF01. The sequence goes on along the minus strand of DATELP010000081.1, from coordinate 3,533 downwards.
TCGGCGGCACGTCCGGCATTGGACGCGCCATCGCGCTCGGTTTTGCCCAAGCCGGAGCAGATGTGATACCCACCTCGCGGCGCGCGGAACAGGTCGAGGCCGCGACGCGAGAGATCGAGGAGTTTGGCCGGCGCTCGTTGCGCGTCGCTTCTGACGTTTCTGACCGTGCGTCGCTGGAGTTCGTCTTGAGCGAGGCGATCGCGGCGTTTGGCAAAGTCGACATTCTGGTCAACTCCGCCGGCCGCACGAAACGCGCGCCCACGATCGATTTTTCAGAAGCAGACTGGAACGACATCATCGACACGAACCTTACGGGCACGTTGCGCGCGTGCCAGGTGTTTGGGCGTCACATGCTTGAACGCGAGTCGGGCAGCATCATCAACATCGCGTCGTTATCGACATTTGTGGCGTTGCACGAAGTGGCGGCGTATTCGGCGAGCAAAGCGGCGGTCGGTTCGTTGACGAAGTCGTTGGCGGTGGAGTGGTCCAGTCGCGGCGTGCGTGTGAACGCGATCGCGCCGGGTGTGTTTCGCACGACGCTCAATCAGAAGTTACTCGACGAGACCGAGCGCGGCCGTGAGTTTTTGCTGCGCACACCGATGAAACGTTTCGGCAACGTCGAAGAGCTTGCGGGCGCCGCGATCTTTCTGGCTTCGGACGCCGCGAGTTTTGTAACCGGCGAAATACTCGCTGTTGACGGCGGATTTCTGGCGAGTGGCGTCAATCAATAGGTCGCTTGTTTGGTAGCGGCTCTGCCTTGTTGTTCAGAGAGGAGCCTTGGTTGATAAACCGGCTCTGCCGTCTAGTTGTCGAGAAGAGCTTAGGTTGATTGAAACCGGCGAAGCCGTACAGAGCGACAGCAGTAAGCGAAGCCGGTTCCAGTCAGCCAAATCAATATTCGGTGGTAGAGCAGTAGCGCGAGTGGCAAGGGTTTCGATCGAACAAGTGGAGGGATTTAGTCCGAGTTTTAGTCAAAATCACAAGACGGGATATTTAAGCTCGAGGAGTCGAGATCATGAACGATGCTAGCGAGATCGCGAATGCGGCTGCGCTCCCCAAACCGAGTGCATCGAGTGTGGCGACCGCTGTTGCTCCGGCGCGTGCGGTTGAGACGTTGGGCGCGAGAGTTGGACGTTATCGCTGGGTGATCTGCGGTCTGCTGTTTTTCGCCACGACCGTTAATTACATCGATCGCCAGGTACTCGGCCTCCTCGCAAAAGATCTAAAGGACTCCATCGGTTGGACTGAAGTCGATTACGGCAACATTGTCGCGGCGTTCAATGTCGCTTATGCTTTCGGACTATTGCTCGCCGGGCGTTTGATGGACCGCATCGGCACGCGCATCGGTTACGCCCTCGCAATCATCTGGTGGAGCCTCGCGGCAATGGCCCACGCACTAGCGCGCACACCGTTTGGTTTTGGCGTCGCACGCGCCGCGCTCGGTATCGGCGAAGCCGGAAACTTTCCCGCCGCAATCAAAACCACTGCTGAATGGTTTCCCAAAAAGGAACGCGCGTTTGCCACCGGAATCTTCAACGCCGGTTCGAATGTCGGCGCGATTGTCGCTCCGTTGACTGTGCCGTGGATCGCATTCCATCTCGGCTGGCAATGGGCCTTCATACTCACGGGCGCGTTCGGGTTCATGTGGTTGTTGTTCTGGCTGCCGCTTTACCGGCGTCCCGAGGAACATCCGAAAGTCTCGACCGCTGAGTTGGCCCACATCCAGAGCGATCCTCCCGATCCACCGGCTGAAAAAATCCCGTGGGTGCGCTTGATTCCACATCGCCAAACCTCGGCCTTCGCGATCGGCAAATACCTGACCGATCCCGTCTGGTGGTTTTATCTTTACTGGATTCCGAGCTTCTTCCGCGATCATCACAAACTCGATCTGATCGGCAGTGCCGGACCGTTGATTGCCATCTACTTAATCGCCGACATCGGCAGCATCGGTGGCGGCTGGCTCTCGTCGACGTTTATCAAACGCGGTTGGACCATCAATCGCGCGCGCAAGACTGCGATGCTGATTTGCGCGCTCGCCGTGACGCCGATTATCTTCGCGTCAAACGTGAAGAACCTTTGGGTGGCGGCTTTGTTGATCGGAGTCGCGGCCGCTGCTCACCAGGGTTGGTCTTGTAATCTGTTCACGACGACGTCCGACATGTTTCCGCGGCGCGCGGTCGGTTCGGTCGTCGGCATTGGCGGCATGGCTGGTGCGCTCGGCGGCGCAACGATGGCCGTTGCGACGGGTTATATTTTGCAAAGCAGCGGGCAGAACTACTCGATCGTGTTTACGATCGCAGGCACGTTGTATCTATTGGCCCTGGCGATCATTCACTTGCTGACGCCGCAACTCACGCCGGTTGAAGACGTCGAACAAGGAGCGCCGAGATTTTCAACCGGCACGTTTATCGGATTTGGTTTTATGGGCCTTGTGTTTGGCTCATTCGTCGGTTGGTGCGTGAGTTTACTGATGAAGGTTCCCGGCGGCGTGCAGTTTGAATACATGATGATTGCCGGAGCGATTGGCGCGGGTGTCGGCGTGCTTGCCGGTCTGTTGCTGAACCGAAAATGATGCAGTTAGAGATAAAGGACAAACAACAGTGCCGCTGGGACATCGTGTCGCTCGGCGAAGTGATGCTGCGTCTCGATCCGGGCGACGGCCGCGTACACACGACGCGCAGTTTTCAGGTTTGGGAAGGCGGCGGTGAATACAACGTCGCGCGCGGATTGAAGCGTTGTTTTGGCCTCGACGCGGCCTTGGTTTCGGCTTTCGCCGACAACGCGGTGGGCCGCTTGATCCAGGATTTGATTTATCAGGGCGGCGTGGACCAGTCGCACGTGAAGTGGGTGAAGTTCGATGGTGTTGGCCGCACCGTGCGCAACGGGTTGAACTTCACTGAACGCGGCTTCGGCGTGCGTGCGGCTGCGGGTTGTTCCGATCGCGGTCACACGGCCGTGTCGCAACTCAAGCCCGGCGACTTCGATTGGGAACAGATCTTCGCGCATGAAGGCACGCGTTGGTTTCACACCGGCGGCATCTTTTGCGCGTTGTCGGAAACAACGCCCGCAGTCGCGCGTGAAGCAATGGCAGCGGCGAAGAAACACGGCGCGATCGTTTCTTACGATCTTAATTATCGCGACTCGTTGTGGCGTTCGATTGGCGGGCGTGAAAGAGCGATCACCGTTAACCGCGAACTCGCGCCACTCGTCGATGTGATGATTGGCAACGAAGAAGACTTCACCGCCGCGTTAGGTTTCGAAGTCGAGGGTCTCGACGAACATCATTCGAAACTCGAAGTCGAAAACTTTCGCCGCATGATCGAGAAAGCCGTGGCTGAGTTTTCAAACTTCAAAGTCGTCGCTACAACTTTGCGTCATGCGAAGACGGCGACGGTGAACGATTGGGGCGCGGTTTGTTATTCGGATGGTGAGCTTTACCAGGCGCCGGTGCGCGAGGATCTCGAGATCTTCGATCGCGTCGGCGGAGGGGATTCGTTTGCGAGTGGAATGATTTATGGATTGTTGACGGGAAA
>DATELP010000080.1:0-5062 GCA_035276425.1 Pyrinomonadaceae bacterium | reverse complement strand
GTCCCTTCATTAACGAAGGCGCAGGGCCCTGCCAAAGGAACACTGATCCTCACGGGCGGCGATCAGGAGACAGCAGTGAAAGAGTTCGTCAGTCTTGCCGGTGGCCCTGACGCCAATATCGTTTACATTCCCACCGCCGCGAGCAGTCTCAAGCTTCCTTCCGGTCTGATTTGGGAGTGGCTGAATACCGACGAACTACCCGCCAACACACCCGAATTCAAAGCCGAGCTGTGCAAGATGTTTGGTGTTAAAGCCATAACGATTCTTCACACGCGAAACCGAAAAATCGCGAACTCCGAAGACTTCGTGAAACCGTTGCGTACCGCGCAAGGCGTTTGGGTCAGCGGCGGCAACGCCGGCAGATTGACTCAGGCGTATCTCGACACGTTGACGCAAAGAGAGCTCGAACGCGTGCTTATGCGCGGCGGAGTTATCGGCGGTAATTCGGCGGGCGCGATCATTCAGGGCTCTTACACGATCAGAGGCAATCCAAACAAGCCGGTACTGATGGTGAAGGGAAGCGAACGTGGATTCGCGTTGCTGAAGGGCGTCGCCGTGAATCCGCACTTGTCAGAAGCAATGCGCCAGAACGAACTCGTCACGATCGTCGATGCACATCCGAAGCTGCTGGGCATCGGAATCGACGAGAAAGCGGCAATCATTGTTACAGGCGATCGCTTTCGCGTGATTGGCAACGGCCGTGTCGCGATTTACGACAACATGAAGCACGGTAACAACTGGTACTACTGGCTCAAGCCCGGAGAAGTCTTCAATCTTCGCACCCGCTCGAAAGAGGCCGTTCAATAAACCGTCCGCTTGGCCTATATTTTTGGACAAACCTTTCATATAATCCCGTCTCCAGCCCTAGTCAGCGAATAACCCACACGCGTCGAAAGGAGACCAGTCTCATGTTTTCCGCATTGGCGTTCAGAAGCGCATACCGATCCTTGTTGATTGCGTTCGCCTGTTTGTGTTTGGTCGGCACTGTGTCCGCGCAACGGGCCATGGAATCCTCAACGGCCGCGGACCTGGGCACGGGAGGCAGGTTCCTGATTCAGGGAACGGTGATTTTCCCCTCGGGCCAGCGTGTGGACCGTCCGCTCAAGATTCGCCTGTCCACTCCGACGCGCGGCGAACTCATAACGATGACCGACACGAACGGCAGGTTTGCGTTTCCGCGACTCACGCCGGGAAGCTACGTGATCATCATTGACGCCGACGAAAACTACGAGGCTGTTAACGAACAGACGAACATCATTCAAGCGATGCGCAGTATGGGTTCGACTGAGGAGATCATTCCGGTCCAGATCAGGTTGAAACGAAAACTCAGCGACGCGATCAGACCGGAAGTCGTGCATGCCGATCTGGCGAACGTGCCGAAACCGGCGGTCGATCTATACAACACCGCGCTCAAACTCGCTCAGGACGGAAAGAACAAAGCCGCGATCGAAAAGCTCAACGAGGCCGTCAAGGCTCATTCGAATTTCATGCTCGCGTTCAATGAACTGGGAGTGCAGTATCAAAAGATTGGTGAACTCGACAAAGCTAATGACGCGCTGGAATCGGCCTTGAAGATCTCGCCGAATTCTTTCGCGCCGCTGGTTAATCACGGGATCGTGTTGGTCCGTTTGAAGAAATACGCTGAAGCTGAAGTGAATCTGCGCAGTGCGCTGCGGGAAAACGATAAGTCGGCGGTCGCGCATTTTTATCTTGGCCGCGCGCTCGCGTATCTCGGCCAGTTTGACGACGCCGAGAAGGAATTGAACACGGCGATCACTTTGGGTGGCGAGCAAATGAAAGAGGCGCATCGCTATCTCGGCGCGATCTATCACGCGCGCGGCGACAACGAGAAGGCCATCGCTCAACTGGAAACTTACCTGCGCATCGCGCCGAAAGCTGACGATGCCGGCGCCGTGCGCGATCTGATCAAACAACTGAAGAGCAAGAAAGAGTAATTATTTCTTGTGCCTCTTTGTGGCTCAAATCTTTGTCTGGCGAAACGTTCCCATCAGCACGTCAAACAACGGCGACGTTACGCCAAAACGAAGCTCAGGAGTCCGGTAGTGGTGTAACAAGTGATACTTCCTGAGATATCTGAACAGCCGCAGTCGAGGCCGCCGATGGTGTGCCTGAAAGTGGAGCCACTCGTAACAGAAATAACCCGCAGTTAACCCCGCGAATAACAAGGTGGTGGCCCGCCATGAACCCGTGATGATCCACGCACTCAGCAAGTAGGTTATCGCCACCGGCAAACTCACCAACAAACTCGAAAAGAAATGATTCGCGGTGCGCGGCATCGCGTGGTGCGACAGATGTGCGGCATAGACTAGTTTCTTACCGAATGCGGAACGCGCGCTGTAGTGAAAGATGAAACGATGCAGCACGTACTCGATCAACGTCCAGCTCAGAATTCCGAAGCTGATCAGTAAAACGTTTTGTCGCCAGGAAAAGTGTTCGTTGCGAGTGAGTGTGATCAGGCAGACCGCGAGTGCGATGTAAAAATAAACGGGCGCTAACTGCTTCCAACCCGCGACCTGCACTTCATGCCTCCCGAAACGCTTTTGGAGGAGTTGACTGTTAGTATAGTGATGAAATTTTCAGGTTGCCAGCTTTTTGGCGCGCGTTTCCAGGAGCGAATGGAGAATAAACTGTGGTAGTCGCACTTCATCACGTCAACGTTACCGTACCGTCTGAATTGGAGCAGCAAACAAAAGAGTTCTACGGCGCGGTGTTGGGATTGGAGCAGGTTCCGAAACCGAGTGGCTCACGACCGGCCGGCGCGTGGTATCAGATCGGCGCCAATCAGTTGCACCTTTCAGTTGAGAATGAGATTTCCGGGCCGCTCAGCTCGCGTCACATCTGCTTTGCTGTTGCTGACTTGAAAGTAACGGAGAATAAGTTTCGTCACGCGGGTGTGGAGATCATTCCCGATCCCCGTCCGATCGAGGGCAATCCGCGTTTTTACGTGCGCGATCCGGCCGGCAATTTGCTGGAGATCGTCCAGTCGTAAATCAGCACTACCAGCCAGCCAAACAAAAAGTTGGAAGTCGCTGTTTCCAGGAGATGGGCCATGCGCACTTCCGCCGGCATCAGCGGATTCGGCAAGAGGAGTTGTGACGTCATAACCGCGAACAGCAGCGCGACTGCGAGCCCCGCTTCCCACCATGCGCCGCGCATCATCTTGATCACCGGCACAGCGATCGCGGTCCACAATAAAGCTCGCGCGGCTTGCAGAAGAAAGAGCGTCGGCTCGTCGCGTAACAGACTCGCGATGTGGGCCACGAAACCGTCCGGATCGTTCCCGCCATAAAACTCGCGCACTGCAGGATTTTTCCACGCGATGAAATAACCGAAAGTGAAATAGAGGAAGAGGTAAGCAACGACGATCAGCGACAACTTCAAGAGCCACTCGCCCGTTGACATCTTCAGCCGCGAATCTCCGCGTAGTTCATCCGGCCGAGATCCGGCTTTGCCAAGAATCAACACGGCGAGCGGAGCAAAGACTACCGCCATGATTATTCCCGCGAGGAAAAGACGCGGCAACATGCCCGGTGGCAGACGCGTGATGAAGTACGCGGTCTCGATCTGCGGCATCAACGTGCTAACGCCGAAGAACACAAACAGGACCGTAAGGATCAGTTTCCAGCCGGTCCAACGAGAACGCAGTATGAGGTAGGTCCAAACCGCGGCGTTGATCAAACTAACCGCGAAAAGTGCGGCGAGCGCGGCACTGGCATCCGCCGGAGTTGATGGTCCAGCCGCGGTGGAAAGCAGTGCCCCTGAAACGACGGCAAAACAGACGAAGTACAGGACGGTCACTGCTACGAAACGAATAGCAGTTAGTAAAAAGGCTTTCACAGTTCTTGCCACGAAGAGGCACAGAAAAACCCTGTAAACAACTTATGTCTTTTGTGCTTCTTTGTGGCTAATACTGCAATTCGCACGGTTTAGTTTCATTGAGATTGTAGTGTCGGATAATCGCTGTAGCCCTTCTCGCCCGGTGAGTAGTACGTCGCTCGATCTGCTTGGTTGAGTTCCGCGCCGCGCCGGAAACGCTCAGGCAGATCGGGGTTCGCGATGAACTTCGTCGCAAACACAATCGCATCCGCGCCGTTTTGGGCCAGAAGTTCTGTGCCGCTTTCGTAAGTGAACCCGGCATTCGCGAAATAGAGACCGTTGTAGAGCGGGCGCAACTTCGCATGCCAACCCGTGCCCGTTCCATCCGCAACGTGAACGTAAAGCAATTGCCGCTCATTCAAACGTTCGAGAATGTAAGGATAGACTTCGTCCGCATCGCGTTCCTCGATGTCGTTGAACGCGATCTGTGGCGAGAACTTCACGGCCAGCCGTTGCGCGCCGATCGCGTTCGCCATCGCGTCCAGAACTTCGAAAAGAAATCTCGTGCGGTTCTCGATCGCGCCGCCGTACTCATCAGTGCGGAGATTCACGTTGGTCGTGAGGAACTGTTGGACCAGATAACCGCTCGCCGAGTGCAACTCCACACCGTCGAACCCCGCAGCGATCGCATTCTTCGCGGCGGTGGCAAAATCCTGAACGGTTTGGGCAATCTCGTCTTTCGTGATCTCGCGCGGCATGACGAACTCTTTCATTCCCTCGTCGGTGTAGTTCTTGCCATTCGCGCGAACGGCGCTCGGTGCGACAGGCTGTGCGTTGCCGGGCAAAAAGTCAGGCAGCGCGATGCGGCCGGTGTGAAAGACCTGCATGAAGATCTTGCCGCCGCGAGCATGTACGGCTTGTGTCACGGCACGCCAGCTTTCGATCTGCGCGGCCGTGTAGATGCCGGGTGTGCGAACGTAGCCCTTCGCCATCGGATTGACGTTCGTCGCTTCGGTGATGATCAGCCCGGCCGATGCGCGTTGTCGGTAATACTCCGCGGTGTAATCCGGCTGCACGCCTTCGTCGTTCGCGCGGCTGCGCGTCATCGGCGCCATGATGATGCGGTTGTCGAGTTCGAGTTGTCCGACCCTCAACGGGTCAAAGAGCGTTGGCACTTGTGGTTTCTCCCGCCTATAATTGGTTTACCCCATTAGCCCCTTCATTT
>DATELP010000079.1:0-19716 GCA_035276425.1 Pyrinomonadaceae bacterium | reverse complement strand
TCTCACTCACTCGCTGTGCCGCCCGCGCCTTCTGCTCCGGAACTCGAACCCTGGACACGTTCCGAGATCTACGATGGCGACGTGTTGTTCCATCGCGAAGGCTTTCACGTGATTCAGTCGCTCGACGGCATTTCGGCGGCGGGTATCGCGGGTACGCTTGTCGGCGCCAGCGGAATGAACTGGCCTGCTGGTCCATGGTGCACCGATCCGGCCGCGTTAGATGGCGGACTTCAGCTTGCTGCGTGGTGGACGCATCGTGTTCTTGACGGCGCGTCGCTGCCGATGGCGCTTGGCGAGCTTCGTTTGTACCGGCAGGGGCTGTTTGATGGTCCAACGCGGTGCCTGGTCCATGCACGCGCGGTTCACAGTGCCCGCTCAGTCTGTGACATTAGTTTCATCGACTCTACCGGCGCGCTGACCGCGCAAATGCTCGGCGTGGAATCAGTGCTGCGCCCGGCCGAAGAACTGACACTGAGCACTACCGTTTCAACCTAATCCCCGTTTTGAGTTCAAGCTTTAGCTTGTGTGCGTCCGGGCAGCCTAAAGGCTGAACTCAAAACGCGAACTCAAAACTACTTCGCAAAGGAAGCGATGGAACCGATCGCGATCGTAGGGCAGGCTTGCACTTTACCTGGAGCACTAACTCCCGCTGAGTTGTGGGCCAACCTGATCGCGGGACGGAACTGTCTCTCACAAGCGCCACCCGATCGTTGGGGACTCGCGCGCTCCACAGCGATGGGCACTGTCGAAGACTCAGCGGACCGCACGTGGTCTGACATCGGTGGCTACGTAAACGGCTTCGACGCGGCTTTCGATCCCACCGGCTTTTTGCTTTCCGCCGATGAGATTCGCGAACTCGATCCGCTGTTTCAATGGGTTTTGCACGGCGCGCGCGAAGCGTTGCGTGCGATCGATCACGAGTCGCCATCGCCACGGACGGGCCTGGTTCTCGGCGGACTCTCGTTTCCGACTTCGGCGATGGCGCGCTATGCGGAAAGCGTGTGGCTCGATGCGCAAGGATCCGATTTCGCCGGCGAGCGCGCGGCGGAACGCGCCGGGATTTCTCGACCACACGCACGCAATCGCTTCTCGTCGGGTTTGCCGGCGCATCTCGCAGCACGCGCCCTCGGTCTTGGTGCTGGTGCGTTTACTGTCGACGCAGCGTGTGCGTCGTCGCTTTACGCAATCAAACTAGCGTGCGATCAGTTGCAAGATGGCCGCGCTGACGTGATGGTTGCGGGCGCGGTTAGCCGTACTGACGATCTGTTCACGCATGTTGGCTTCTCCGCGCTCGGTGCGCTCAGCCGATCGGGACGCAGCCGGCCGTTTCATCGCGAGGCCGACGGACTGGTTCCGGCAGAAGGCGCGGGATTTGTTGTCCTACAGCGTTTGCGCGACGCAATCCGCGAAGGGCGAAAGATTCTCGGCGTCATCCGCGCGGTTGGACTCTCAAACGACGGCCGCGGCCGCGGGTTGTTAGCCCCTTCGGAAGAGGGACAAGAACGAGCGATGCGCGCGGCATACGCACAGGCCGGAATCGATCCGAAAGAGATCGGCCTCATCGAATGTCATGCGACCGGCACACCTGTTGGCGACGCGACTGAGATACGAAGCACCGCGCGCGTTTTTGAAAGTTGCGGCGACGTGCCGATCGGTTCGCTTAAATCCAACCTCGGACATCTCGTGGCGGCAGCGGGCATCGCGGGACTACTCAAGGTGCTGGCGAGTATCGAGCACGGCAAGCGCACGCCGACTCTGTACGCGGACCCGTGCATCGACACGCTTCATTCAACGCCGTTCCGTATCTTGCGCGAGGTTGAAGATTGGACCGGACCACGACGTGCAGCGATCAGTGCCTTTGGTTTTGGTGGAAACAATGCGCATTTGATCGTCGAAGCGTTTGACAGCGCTTCGTCATTGGTTTCACCTGCGGCGAAACTGCGCGAGCAAGTCGCTATCGTTGCGGTCGGAGCACGTGTTGCGGACGGCGAGAGTGTTGATGACTTCGCGAACGCGTTGTTCGATGGCACGCCGCACAAAACGCCACGCACTTCTGTGTCGGTGGCGCTCAACGGATTGAAGTTCCCACCGCACGACCTCTCGCAAGCACTCGCGCAACAGACATTGATCCTCGAAGCGGCGCGCGAGGCTGCCGCCAGCATTGATCTCCCACGCGAACGAACATCGGTGATTGTCGGCATGGGATGCGATCCGGAGTTGGCGCGTTATGGTGCGCGATGGAAGGTCGTTGAGTGGGCGAGAAAATGGTCGAGTGAAACCGGTGATTCGATCGATCCCGCGTGGCTGGCCTCAGCACGCGACGCATTCCAGGACAAACTCGAAGCGGCCGGCGCGTTGGGCGCGATGCCAAACATTCCCGCGAACAGGATCAACGGCCAATTGGATGTTGCGGGGCCGAGTTTCACTGTTGCGGCGGAAGAGGCGTCGGGCATCGTCGCGCTGGAATTGGCCGCGCGTGCTTTACGCGAACACGAGATCGATGCGGCGGTGATTGGTGCGGTCGATCTGTCTCACGAGTTGGTTCATCGCACCGCGCTCGCGGCGCTCGGCAACACGAAACCGCCGGGTGACGCGGCGGTAGTGCTCGTGCTCAAGCGTCTCGCCGATGCCCGCCGCGACAACGATTGTGTTTACGCAGTCGTTAGTGATGACAGCCCTGCGGCCTTAGTTCTTGGTGATACCGAAACCGGCAGTGTTGATTTAGACGAAGTCTTTGGACACGCGCACGCGGCAAGCGGTCTGGTCCATGTGACTGCCGGCGCTCTCGCCCTGCGCCACCGCACGATGCCGCAAAAAGGCGCGCCGGCAGTGCCGTGGATTGGCCCATTAGGAGTACGGATTAGTGTCGCGGTGTTGGAGGGAGGTGAACGGTCACTTCAGCTTATCGGCGATTCGGAGAGTGCGATTGGTGACGAACCTGAATCTCGTGAAAAACAGCGGGATCGATCGATCGAATCGTGTCTCACGCTAGCGGCACATCTACCTGTTCCACGTCTTCCGACCTTCGAACCGTCGGTGCAAGTGATGGCGCGTGCGCCTGTGCTTCCCGCGGTAATAGCGTCTCCCTCCTCCAACGGGATTCCTATCGCGACGGTTACCTCCACTACCACAACCGACGTGCTCGCACGATTCGCGGCTTATCAGGAACAACTAGGAACGATTCACCGCGCATTCTTAGCGCAACACGCGGAGATTCATCAACGTTTCCTTGACTTACGAAGAACTGCTGAACTCAATCTGCTACACGTTGCTGCTCAGAGTTCAGCTGTCCATAGCGAAACCGTTCAGAGTTCAATCTTTAGGTTGCCAGACAAGCTAAAGCTTGAACTCAAAACACCAGCGCTTGAACTCAAAACAGCGGCGAAACCAAACGGAAAACCTACGTTGCCGGGACCGAAGTTTGATCGATCTCAGCTCGAAGTGCTTGCCGGCGGTTCCATCTCCTCAGTCTTCGGCGAACTGTTCAAAGCACAGGATTCATACTTCCGCCAGGTGCGCATGCCGCAGCCACCTCTACTCCTCGCCGACCGCGTAACCGGAATCGACGCAACAGCCGGCTCAATGGAAACCGGCACGATTTGGACCGAGACGAACGTCGCGCTCGACGGTTGGTATCTCGACTCAGCGGGTCGAATGCCGGCCGGGATCATGATCGAAGCCGGACAAGCCGACCTGCTTTTGATCAGCTGGCTCGGCGTCGACCTGCTCAACCGTGGTGAACGCGTCTACCGCCTGCTCGGTTGCGAGCTGACCTTCAAAGGCGGCTTGCCTGTTCCCGGCGACACGCTCGCCTTCAGAATTCAGATCGACGGACACGCTCAACAAGGCGACGTCCGGCTGTTCTTCTTCCACTACGACTGCCACGTGAACGGCGAACACCGTCTCACCGTTCGCAACGCTCAAGCCGGTTTCTTTTCTGACAAAGAACTGCGCGAGTCGGCCGGTGTGTTGTGGGACTGCGCTGAAGCTTCAGAGCCAGTTAATGGACCACTCGATCCACCCGCGGCGCTCTGTGAATCGCGATCCTTCGATCGCACCCGGCTATCAGCATTCGCCGAAGGTCGCCCGTTCGAGTGTTTTGGCACAGGCTGGGAGAAAACACAGGCGCACGTCCGAACTGCGTGCATCACACCCGGGCGAATGCTGTTGCTCGACGATGTGACGGTGTTCGATCCCGGCGGTGGTCCATGGGGCCGCGGTTATTTGCGAGCGGAAGCGGCGGTCACACCCGACGATTGGTTCTTCGAAGGCCACTTCAAAAACGATCCGTGCATGCCGGGCACATTGATGTTTGAAGCTTGTCTTCAGGCGATGGCTTTTTATCTCGCCGCGATGGGCTTCACGATCGATCACGACGGCTGGGCGTTCGAGCCGGTACCTGACGAGCCTTACGAGATGCGTTGCCGTGGTCAGGTGACGCCTTCGAGCGAGCAACTCACTTACGAAGTCTTTGTTTCCGAAGTAAGCGCCGGTCCACTGCCAACTGTCTTTGCAGATTTGTTGTGTACTGTCGATGGTTTGAAAGTATTTCACGCGCGACGCGTCGGCGTTCGACTTGCGCCGGCGTGGCCGCTCGATCATTGGCAGTTGTTACAACCACACACGGATCAATTAACCGGCGAGCCAGTCGCGCTCAACACACTCGGCGGCTTGCGCGAGTTTGAAGACACCAAAACACCTGCCACGGTAAACGGATTCAAGTTTGGCTACGCATCACTACTAGCGTGCGCCTGGGGCCGTCCATCCGACGCCTTTGGACCAGACTACGCTCCGCTCAATGGACCACGGATCGTGCCGCGTCTGCCTGGCCCACCGTATCACTTCATCTCTCGCGTCACACGCATCGACGCGCAAGCGGGCGGGATGAAATCCGGTGGCGTCATTGAGGTCGAATACGACTTGCCCGACGCTGCGTGGTACTTCGAACAGAACGGCAGCGCAACCATGCCGTTCTGCGTGCTGCTGGAAGCCGCCTTACAACCCTGCGGCTGGTTGGCCTTGTACGTCGGCGACACGCTCCAGACCGAAGGCGATCTACTGTTTCGAAACCTCGATGGAACCTGCACACTTCACGGCGAGTTGACGCCGGGAGCAGGCACACTGCGAACACAAGTGAAGCTCGTCTCAGTCGCGTCTACAAACGAGATGACCATCGAGTCGTTTGAGGTGAATTGTTATCTCGGCGAGCGTCAGATCCTAGAGATGAAAAGTGTCTTCGGAATCTTCCCACCGGCGGCGTTCGAAAACCAGATCGGTCTACCCGCAACGAACGACGAGCGCGCGCGCCTCAGCACCCGCTCAAATTTCTTTGTCGATCTCTCCGCTTTGCCAAGCCGTTACTTCAATGGCGGACTTCGCTTGCCCGGGCCGATGCTGCGGATGATCGACCGGATCACAGCCTTCGAGCCCGCAGGTGGCGGCGTCGGGCTCGGTTATCTGCGCGCCGAAAAAGACGTGAAACCCACCGACTGGTTTTTCAAGGCGCACTTCTTCCAGGATCCTGTGCAACCCGGTTCGTTGGGCCTCGATGCGATGTGCCAACTGCTTCAGTTCTACATGATCGAAAATGATCTCGGCGCCGGTGTTGCTCAACCACGCTTCGAGCCGATCATGATCGGAAGCGCTGTGACGTGGACCTTCCGTGGCCAGGTCGTGCCGGTTAACAACGTCGTCACGGTCGAGCTGGAGATCAAAGAAATCAGCAAAGATGCGCGTGGGCCATTCGTGATTGCTGAAGCGTGGCTCTGGGTTGATGGCACGCGCATCTATCACGCTGAGAAACTCGGCATGCGAGTCGTTTCGGCAGCGATTGAAACGCCTTTGCGCGAGGAGACATTAGATCCAGTTCGCGACACGTGGCTCGCGGATCATTGTCCGACGTGGACGCTTCCCGTTTTACCGATGATGTCGATCGTGGATCGTATTGTTGAGGCTGCGGGTGAACATGCACGCCGTGAGGTTACGGGCGTCGAAGAGGTGCAGCTCAACCGCTGGTTGCCGTTCTACGGTGGCCCAGTGCGTTTGCGAACGGAGGTGACCGGCAGCGGTGACAAACGAAACGTCACGTTATTAGCGTGGCGCGATGCAGCAGATCCAACGCTTTCTCGTTTCGAACAGGTTGCCAAAGGTGTAGTTAACTTCGGATCTCGTCCCAAGCCCACGCCCTTCGCGCCGCTTTCAGATCTGACTGCGGTACCCGATCCGTACGTGTCGGGCGCGATGTTTCATGGACCAGCATTTCAGTATCTGACTCAGCTATGGCGCGGCGCGACAGGCGCTTCGGCAATACTTCAAGCCGATCGCGGCAGCGTGCCGCGCGGGCTACTTCATCAGGGACTGCTCGACGCCGCCACGCACGCGATTCCGCACGATTCGCTTATGCTCTGGTCCAACGATATTCCCAACGATCTCGCCGCATATCCACACCGCATTCAGAACATGGTTTTGTACAAACCGCTTCCGGCCGCGGGCGAAGTGCGTGTCGAGGTTCGCTTCGCTGGGATCGAAGACGAGCGGTTCCCACTCTTCGACATCCAACTCATCTCCGGCGCACACCTTTGCATTTCGTTTCGACTCGTCGGCGTGCTGCTGCCGAAGGGACGCATCGGCATCGCGCCACCGGAAGCACGGCGAAAATTTTTGCGCGACAGAGTCTACGTACCCGACTTATCACTCTCGCAGCTCGATGGCGCAACTACGCGCCTGACTGCCGCAACCGTGCAACAAAGCGATTGGCTCCCGAGCAACATCGCGACGATCTATTCAGTGCCATCGGCACGCCGCAAACTGCTCGTCGAAGAAGTGGCAGTACGCGAACACGTTTCCCGACGTGCCCTCGTCCATCCATCGCAAGTTACGCCCGCCGCAGATTTGCTGAGCGCCACAACAGCGCAGCATCCTTTGCGGCGATACAACCTCCGCCTCACGCGTGATGGAGACGAAATAAGAGTGGCAGACGATGGTCCACCGGTGCAGGATCTGACGCCGATCCGAAACTACTGGCGCGAGCGCATCGGAATCGGTCCATGGTTGATGGAAGATCTTTACTACGGACTGATCGCGCGATTCGTCAGAGACGTCGTCATCACCGATCCCGAAGCTTTCGACAAGGTGCGCGGCCGCAGTTGCTTGTACCTCGCAAACCATCAGGTCGCGATTGAGTCGTTGTTGTTCGGAGTGGTCGCGTCGGCGCTCTCCGGCACACCCGCGGTTACACTCGCAAAAGCCGAGCACAAGACAAGCTGGTTGGGCACGCTAATCGCGCACACCTTCGAACATCCCGGCGTAAAAGATCTGGATCTGATCATTTTCTTTGAGCGTGACGATCGTGAATCGCTCACCGCGATCATCAGCCAGATCGCGCAACAGATGCGTTCCGAACGCAAGAGCGCGATGGTCCACGTCGAAGGCACACGCTCATTAACTTGCCGTCGCCAAGTCGAAAAAATGTCTTCAGCTTTCATCGACATGGCGCTCGCGGTTAATGCGCCAATCGTTCCGGTGCGTTTTGTGGGCGGCCTGCCGATTGAAGAGCTACCGGAACGAATTTCTTTTGCGGTCGGGTTTGGAAAACAGGATTATTGGTTGGGCCGGCCAATCTATCCCGAAGATCTCGCGCGACTGCCGTACAAGGAGCGCAAGCTGGCAGTGATTGATGCCATCAACAATCTCGGTCCCGATCACACAACGGAGACTCCTTCACCACCCGATCCCGAATTCGAAAGGACGATCGAATCCTGGATCACGCGAACCGGCGCATCTCTCGAGGATGCAGTCTTTTACACCACGCTCGCGACGTTGACTGACAAGAGTGAAGAAACCCGAAGTTTATGCGACGGCAGTCCCCGGTCGGAATGGCTGAGAAAACTTGCGAAACGTTTCGGTGTCGAGTAAACAACGACGAGGTAAACGATGACGGACAACATTCACAATCGAGTTCGCCAGATGTTTCTTTACGGCTTTCCGATCGGAACGTTTGTGGCAACCTGGATCTACTGGCTCCTCATCGAGCGCGTGGGATTCGCTCTGCCGATTTTCATTCTCATCATTCCCGTCATCTTCGCCTTCGCGGCCATCCGCATCATCGTCGGCCCGCTCGGTTTGTGGACCTGGCGAATGTCGATGCTCCATTTATCATTCCTGTGGTCCACTTATTCGGCGCTCGGCATCCTGATCGTCAGTGACTCGATCGCCGCGCCGTTTACGCTGACGTCAGTCATCAAGACTGCGATTTTCTGCGGAATCCTGGGAGGCTTGATCGGAACCCTCATCGACATCGTGGGCATCGATCAGGGCCTGCTCGAACTGCACTACTGCACGATGGAACGCGGAAACGTAAACACCGTTCTTTCCTACAGCTTCAAATTCTTCGGCGCGTTCAGCGCGATCTACGGCATTCTCGCCAAGGTGGGCCACTACGTTTTGGTGGAGCGATCGTTACCGCAATGGTTGCCCGTGCTGATCCTCGGCGCGAGCGCGCTACTCATTGGCCCATATCTGATTCATTTTCTACTGACCGGACGGGATGCGGAGCCCGCTGTCGCAACTCCTCCCACATCCGAACCACCCGTTGCCGAACCTCCGCTGTGAGCTCCTCGTACGCGGCCGTTGAAGCTTCTGCCTCCGGCGGCGGATAAACGGGCGCGCCAAACTTTATTTGCAGCGGCTTGAATCCCTGAAACGGTTTCCCACGCGGCCACGCATCGTAAAACCCGTCGATCGCCGCCGGAACGATCGGCGTTTGCAGATGAATCGACAAGATCGCCGCACCTCGTTTGAATCTCTTCGGCGTCCCATCGATCGAACGCTCACCCTCGGGATAAATAATCAGCGCTCCGCCTTCTTTCAACGCGAACCCTCCGGCGCGCATCGCCGGAACGAGATTGGCATCGGGATCAACGACGATGATTCGTAATCTCGAAACCAGAAGACTCAAAAAACGGTTGTCAAAAAACTCGCTCGTACCGAGTAACACGAGTCGTCTCATCACCGGCCACGGCAGGACGCTACCCAAAATCACAGCATCGATCACGCTTTGGTGATTGGGACAGATGAGCACTGGTCCATCGTGTGGAATCTCTTCCAGACCGACAACGCGCAAGCGAAAAAGGCGGTGTACGAAAAACGACAGAATGCGAACGACGATATACAAAATTATTTCCCGAACCGGACGACGCCGCATCAGCTCGACGACCGATTGGTCCACCGGCGTTTCGTTCAAGAGCGTGTGCCATGCTGAAACCTGTGTCGCGTCTGCGTGAGCAGCGTCCGTGGTTTTGCTTTCCTGCAAAAGATCGACGAGTTGCCGCACCGTGTAAACATCGGCGAGGCGCGTTTGTTCCAACGTCGCGCCGAGTTCCTGTTCGAGCGCCATCACGAGTTCGATCCGCTGCATGGAATCAAAACCGAGATCTAGTTCGAGGTTCGCGTCCGGTCTAATCGCGCCGCGTTTCGCGGGCGAAAGTTTACGAATCACAGCGAGAGATTTCTGCACGTCAGGTTGTCCCAACCACGACAATTCCTCTGCACTCAACGCGCGCTCAGCGTCGAATTCAGTTTCAGTCGATCCTTTTGCCTGGTTTGCCTGAACGCGGTGCTGGACCTCGAAGCGTTTGATCTTGCGTGTGGTCGTGCGCGGCAGATTTTCCTGCCAGATCTCGTAGCTATTGATGCGTTTGGTGGAGGGAAGTTGAGCTGAGAGTCCCTCGAGCTCGAAACGGATCACTTCCTTGACGTTAACTACCTTGCGGCGTTTGAGCACGTCAAAATCAGGCACGACGACGGCGTGCAGCCGTTCAGTACCAGACGCGCCCTCCAGGCCGAGAACGCAGATCTCTTTGACGCCTTCCGACTTTTGATAATGCGCCTCGACCTCCTCGGGGTAGATATTCTTTCCCGTGCTCAGAACGATCACTTCTTTCTTGCGTCCCGTGACGAAAAGATTTCCGCGCGCGTCGAAGTAGCCGAGATCGCCGGTGTACAACCAACCGTCTTTCAAAACTTCTCGCGTGGCGTCGGGCCGGTTCCAGTAACCCTTCATCACGGACGCGCCGCGAATCAGGATCTCGCCGACCGGCGTGTCGATGCCTTCCTCGACCTGTGGATCCGCAATCGATCCTTCGAGTCCGCGTAGCGGTGGTCCAACCGAGCCGATGACGATCGTGTCCGGCGGGGTCGCAAACGCGGCGCCCGTAGTTTCGGTCAAGCCGTAACCCTGCATGACGTCGAGTCCAAACGCGCGAAAGTCGCGCGCGATCGGTGAACTGAAACGCGAACCGGCGCTCAGCAGGTAACGTATGTTCGGGCCAAAGATCTTATGGACTTTCGGAAAGAACAACTTGCCCGGGTTCACGCCGAACCTGCGGAGAAACAACGAGAGCGCCATCAAAAAACGAACTACTAATTTGACCAGCTTTCCGCGCACCGCAACCTCGCTGAAGATGCGTTCGTGGATTAAATAGAAGACGGCGGGAACAACCGAGAGCACAGTGATCCGGCGTTCCTCTAAGCCTCGCAACATCTCTTTGGCGTTCAGCGTTTCGAGGTAAACGACACGTGCGCCCATCAGCAGCGGCAGGACGAGATTGGTCACCAGTGCGAGCACGTGAAAGAGCGGCAGCACGCCGAGCACCGCATCGTTTGAGTCGATATGCGCCCAGCCAAAAGCGGCGTAAGCTTCGCCGCTGAAGTTTGCGTGGCTGAGCATCACGCCTTTGGGATCGGCAGTCGTGCCGGACGTGTAGAGAATGCACGCAACTTCTTCTTCTGACGAAGACGGTGAGACAAAACCATCTGCCCCAGCAGAAAGGATCGCGTCTAAAGTAATGTCGGTCTCCGATTCGCTGTCGAGTTGCACTACACCAATCGCAGTGTCGCGGGTGGCATCCTTTGCAACGTTCAAGTGTTTGGCGTCGGCGAAGAACCACGAACTGCCGCTGTCTTTCAGTAGTGTTGCGGCTTGTGAAGAATCGAGATTCGTGTCTAAAGGAACTGCCGTACAACCTGCCGCGATGATGCCGAGAAACGTCGCGACCCACCGCGGACTGTTATCCGCGATCAACGCGACTCGCGCGCCGTGGTCCAACTTCTGATCCATGAGCCAGCGGCCGACAGATTCACCCATGCGCAACAGCTCGGCATACGTGTAACTCTCGACGCTGTCACGACGCTGCATTTCAACCGCCACATTGTTGGGCCAACGTTCGGCGGTCTCGCGAAAGCCTTCGTAAAAGGTTGGCATGGATTAGTTGGACGTGATCAGCGAGGCTTCCGATGAGTCGAAAGTAGCGAGCGATTGGCGGACAAGCGTTGCCACCGTGTCCACGTGAGGAGCGGTTAACATCGTGGCATGATCTCCCGGCACGTCGTGGATCTCGGTCATCATTTCCGGTGCGCGATGGTAAGCAGTTTCCGTCCTGAGTAGGACCATCTTCGCTTGCGGGCGCGGCGCATCGTAATTAACAGCGAGGCGCACGTTGTGTTCGTAACGGCGCACTTGTTCCGCGATCGCATTGCGTGAGGCGGGATCGGCAATGGCCTTGAGAACCAGATCGAGATCGTTGTCGCCGTGATCCGAAAGCGCGTTGTCGAGCAACGCCAAATCCGCACCGGTTAAATACTCGCGCGCGATTTCAAACAACAGTCCGCCGCGCTCGCCTCGTCCGTTGTTGGTTAACGAAGACGGCGGCCGATGAATTTCGTCGAGCAGCACTAAGCCGTTAACCTTTTCGCCGCGGCGTTCGAGTTCAAGCGCCATCGCACGCGAGATAGTTGCGCCAAAGCTGTAGCCGCCCAACGTGTATGGACCATGCGGACTGACAGTCTTCATCGCCGCAATGTAACGTGTGGCAAGTTCTTCGACTGACGAACCGTTCTCGGTCTGACGAATCGCGGTGATCGGAAAGTCGAGCCGCCGCGCGAGTTCGAGAAAACACTCAACACCGCCACGTGCGGGATGCACGAGGAAAAGTGGCGCCGCGTTGCTCTCCTCGTTGCCGTTCAGCGTGACCAAAGCCGCATCTGGCAACGCCATGTCGGAATTGTTTCGCAGGTACTCGGCGAGTGCGACGACCGTGGGATATTTATTCAGGATCGTCACCGGTAACCGAACCTGGAGGCGCTGTTCGAGCAGGTTGACGAGACTCAGAAACTCGACCGAGTCGAGAATCACCTGATCGGTCAACGGAATATTTCGATCGACGTCGCAGCGGGTGACTTCACAAACAGCAGCGTGGATCACATCTTCAGTACTCGCGACGCCGGTTTGCCGCGGTAGAGGATACGACGCGGCTTGGACCAGTTCACTCGCACCGTTCTCAACGTAGAGCGGTTTCAGCGTTCCTTCCATCCAGCGCGTGCGGCAAGCGTTGCGGCGCAGCTTTCCGCTCGTCGTTTTCGGAATCGTGCGCGCCGGAAGAAACGCGACAGTACCGATGTGTACGCCTTCCTGCTTCATCACTTCACGACGGATCGCAACGGCAATGTTCGCGTAGTCGCCGTTGTCGTAGCGGCCTTTGCGGAGTTCCGCGCAAAGAATCAACGTCTCATCCGCATGGGAAGTGTCAGTGAACAAAGCAGAACAGCCCGGACGCAACGAACGCGAAGCAGCTTCAGCGGAGCGTTCGATGTCTACGGGATAGATGTTGCGGCCGCGCAGAATGATCAGGTCTTTCAAACGGCCAGTGATGAACAACTCGCCGTGGTGCATGAACCCGAGGTCGCCGGTGCGCAACCACGTGCGATCGTCATCGTGTCCGTTGTTACCCTTGATGCGCGCTTCAAACACGGCTTTGGAAATCTCGGGCTCGTTGTAGTAGCCGCGCGCCTTGCTCGGACTCGAAACCCAAATCTCACCGACGTCTTCAGGACCACAACGCCCACACGTTTCGGGATCGACGATCGCAACGTGCACGTTGTTTCCGGGCTTGCCGCAGCCAACCACGCGATGATCGCCGAGCCGCAGGCGATGTCGCAACGTGAGTTCGTTCTTGTCGAGATGGTAAAGACGCGAACCGCCGAGCGTCACGGCGACCACGTGTTCGGCGAGACCGTACGCGGGGAAGAACGCGCGCGCATCAACACCGGATACCGCAAAGCCCTGCGTGAAATCGCGCAGCGTGTCGTAGTGAACGGCTTCACCCGCACTCATTACCACACGCAGACGACTCAAATCCCAACGCGCGCGTTGCTCCGGCGTCGTGCGCGAGAGCAGCAAACGATAACCAAAATCAGGCGCGGCCGTGGCCGTCGCGCGATAACGATGAAGCATCTCCGGCCAGATCGCCGGGTTGCGCAAGAAGCTCAACGGCGAACACGACACGTAAGACGCGCCGTTGTACAGCGCGATCAAGATGCAACCGACCAAACCGAGATCGTGATACTGCGGCACCCAACAGCAACCGACGCTGGCCTCGTGTAGTCCGCACGCTTCGGTCGTCAAAGCGAGTTGGTGCATCAGGTTGCCGTGACTGATGATCACGCCGCGCGGTTCGGCAGTGGAACCGGAAGTGAATTGGAGAAACGCCGTGTCGTCCTGTGTTAGCGGCAACGGCGGCAGCGTCACTTCTTCGCCATCCGCGAGATCGTCTGTCGTGTGCCACGTTAATCGCTTGGGCCATTGCCAGATCGAAGTCGGACTCAACGCCGAACCGATGCGCGCGACGCGAAGATAACTACGCGACGTGAGCGCGACGCGCGCTTTGCAGCTTTCGACGATCGCTGAGATGCGTTGCAGATCTTTCTTGAGCTCTTTTGGATTCGGTGGATACGCCGGCACCGGAAGCGCTCCCGCCATGATCGTGCCAAGAAACGCGACGATGAAATCCAGACCCGGCTCATAAACGAGCAGCACGCGATCGCCCGGTTTCACTTTCCATTTGTTGAGCAACTGCGCCGCGAGGTGACGCGAGCGTCGCCGAATGTCGGCGTAGGTGAGCACTTGCGTCTCGTTGCAGTCGTCGTCAACAAACACGAGTGCGCGTTTAGACGCATGCAGACGCGCCTGGTATTCGAGCACGTCGAGAAAAGTGTGCTGCGGTCCCCACGGCGCTTTCTTCTTTGTCGCGGAGATGTTGTGCGGCTTGATGACCGGATATTCCTGCAACCCGGCCATGATGCCGTTCGCGGCTTCGAAGCCTGACACCAGGCCATCTTCGTGAAGCGTGAAGTTTCGCAACCAACTGCCGGCAAACCAAACCCGTCCCTGTCCCTGCACCGCGCGCAGTCGCCGTCGCAGGCGTACGACTTCAGGCGTGACTTTGACGTGACTGAAAGTGACCGGAACACCGCCTTTGATGTCGAGCTTACGGTTGTACGCGTAGGTCGCAAACACGTCCGTCTCGCGATCGAGATTGCTCTTGGTCCACTTGGTGACGAGGAACGGCCGATCGCGATCCACCTGCTCGTCTTCGTCGGCAACGATCATGTTGGCGTGTCGCCACTGCTCGCGGCGCGCCGGCATGAAACGCGGGTCGCGGTGAATGATCACCGTGTCGTTGGTGAACGGGATGGCTTCGAGGATTTCGCGTTCGACTTTGGTTGCGTGTTCGCCGAGCACGTGCAAAGCCGCGTGTGGCTGAGGCGAAAGAATGACTTGTTCGAAACGTTCTTCCCAGCGCCGGCCGTCCTGTGAAAAAGCCATCGTCACACCGGCCGGATCGCGTTGGACCACGTTCGCTTGAGTCGCTGGCAGGAATCGCACGCCTTTCGCGGCGAGTGCTTCAACAAAACGCACCATGTATGAAGCGGAACCGTGTTTGACGCGACACACCGGCTCGCGACCGGCGAGCACGACCGGAAGGTACGAGTATTTGACTAATTGCCGGATCGGATAATCGAGATAGTAGTTCGCGGGCTGACCGACAAACACGAACACGATCGAACCGAGAAAACAGTAGTGGATGAACTCTTCGGAGAAACCGTGTTGTTCGAAGTAGTCGCGCGCGGTAACGAAGTCGAGATTGTTGTCGGCGAGAATGCCCCACGCATCGAAGCGTTCGAGTTCCTCGAGTACGTGGCGTGAAAACGGCATGTCTTCAAGGCGCTTCCAATTGCGGCGTCCGTCGAGAGAGAAATAAGAGAGCGCTTCTTTGAACGATCCGAGCTCCTCGATCTCGACGTCGAGTTCCTGGAAGAGACGTGCGACGTTCGGATACGCAGCGCCAGTGAAAGATCCGAAAGCCGGATCGACCGTATGGCCGTCGGGCAACTCGATCGAACACGCGTGACCGCCCAGCTTCGGACGCGGATCGACCACGGTAACGTGATGACCGTAACGCGTTAACGCTAGCGCCGCTCCCAGACCGGCCACTCCCGAGCCCACGATGCAGACCTCAACACGCTTCGCATGATACGGATAGAGATTCGCTGCGTGTTTGTTGAGCTGGCGGCGCAACGCCGGTGAGCTTGAATACACCGCGCGGCGGTTGCGATTCACTTCGCCCAACGGCGCGTGTTCCGGCAGACAATGGTACAGATTGAACGCGACTGCCTCATCCCGTGCGGCGTGTTCCGGCTGGTTGACACTCTGCCGCGAGATCCGCACCTCGCCGACCTTTATTAATGGACCACCCCATTCAACGCGCGGGTCTTCCATCGGATCGAGCACCGGATCGCGTTGGAACTGAATGCAAAAGTCGAAGACCGTGTCGGACGTCGCGTGGCTGAGGATGTATTCCAGTCGATGCCGGAGAAAGTTTGGACCAGTGAGATCCAGGCATTGTTCGAGTGACGCGCCGCTTTCGAGTGACGGAGACGCGCCCGGCCGCAACACGTATTTCACCGCGCGGCTTGGTCCATAACGAAACGGCGTGATGCTGAAGTAGTTCACAGACAACACGTCGTTCACGAGCAGCTCGTCGGAATAGATCAACTGGCGCGTGAGGTCCATGAAGTCGAGACGTTGCGGGACGACATCGCGGCCGCGCTTTGTTGAAAGAATCGGCACGCTGTTGAGCAGGAAATCGGAAAGCGTGATCTGCGCGCCGTCAGCGTCCGTAGTGAGTAGCTTCAGACCGACGCCGCGCACATCGCGATCAGCATCGGCAAACACTTCCAGTTCGGGCTTGCCCAAACTGGAGAAGCGCATGATGCAGTCGTAGGTTTGATTCGGTTCGACGAATAACCCGACCCGCAATTCATCCGGCAAGTCAGGCGCAACGACGAAACGCGCGGTAACGACGCCGTGAGTTTTCGGATGGCTGCCACGCAAAGCAGTTTGGCCGCTGTCGATCGACGGCGCACGAAAGTCGCGAATCTTTTTGTCGTATTGCTCGACTATGTAACGGCTGTCTTTCGATTCGCGTGCCGGTTCGGGCTCGGCTTCAGCGGCAAGCGGTGCGCGCGCAGCCGCATCAACGAAAAACTGCGTGACCACAGCCGCGACGCCTTCGGGATCGCTGATGTGTACGCCGAGTGAATTTTCGTTTGCGAGCACGATGCGTGGCGAAGACACGAAGCGACTCAGGAATTCGTACTGCGAGAGTTCCGGAGGCAAAAGTTGCGGACAACTGAAGTAGTGAAGCGAAGGAACTTCGAGCACGATCGGCTCGGGTGTTATCGCGGGAGAAACTAATTTGCGTGGCGCACCAGCGCGCACGGCATCGACGCGGCGACCGAATGGCGAGAGTCTTTGCTCGTCTTCATTCGTGAATTGCTCTCTAGTTTCGATCAGCGTGAAGTTACCGCGGTACGCAGCCGCGACACGAGCCACAAATTCGGCCTTAGTAAATTCGTTTCGAAATCCCTTTTGTTGTTCAGGCCACCACGAAGCGCGTTGCCAAAATTGAGACAGTAAACCGTCATCGCCATCAGCAACTTTCGCTTCGAATTCAGGGTCGAGAAAATCCGCGACGTACGCGTACGATTCGGCGAGACGGCGTGAGAGATCGGCGTCGATGCTGTGGATGTTTGGCAACGGCGCATCGATCAGTGCGAGCGAACGCACGAGTCGCGGTTCCGCTGTCGCGAGGTAGATTGCGACAGTTCCACCGAAGCCAACGCCGAGTAGATCGACGCGTCCACAGTCGAGCGCTTCGATGAGCTTTGCGATGTCGTTTGCGATCGCGCGAAAGTGCGAATCGGGACCGAGATCGATTCGTTCCGGTAAGAGAACTCGACGTGGAGAAGTGCTTTCTGCGAGAGCGGTTGCCAGTGGTTCAAAGCTAAACGGCACATCGGGCACATGGCCCAACAGCAGCACTGCCGGCGCGTCGGGCGGACCCCAAGTTCGCAGTCGAAAGGTTAGACTTCCGACCTCGACCCGCGTGAGAGACTCCTCAGGTTTGGGTGTTTCACCCATTGATATTCACCAGCGTAAGGTAAATGAGAGGACGATAATGCCTGGCGCGACGAACGCCTGACTTTACACTAGCCTTTCACGGCCTGTAAACTCCGCCTCAAAGAAGCACAAATGATTTTGCGAACTCATTGGTTCTTTTGTGCTTTTTGCGGCTCGTCTTCCTCTACAAATCGAGTGTGCAGATGCGTTATCTGCTGGAGCAACTGGCTACTGAGTCGTCGAGACTCCTCATTTGGGGCCTGATTCCACGTGCCGTCGGACTCATCTTTCTCATCGCGTATGGTTCACTGTGGTTTCAAATTCTTCCGCTGCTTGGCAACCGCGGCATTTCGCCTGTCGGGTTGCAGTTAAGACGTTTGCGCGAAGATCTGCCGCTGGTCTCGCGTCTGCGTCTTAATCCGAGTCTGCTTTGGATCGCGCACGGTGATGCAGCTCTGCGTGTGTACATCGGTGTGGGCATGCTCGGGGCGCTTGCGATGATCGTTGGCGGTCGGGTTGGCTGGTGGGGCGCACTTTGCTGCTGGGCGATCTGGCTTTCATTGCACTTCTCACTCCGACTCGTCTGTCCGTGGGATACGGTGCTTCTCGAAACGGGCTTCCTTAGTTTGTTTGTGCCTGCCTCGGCGTTGTTGCCTCAGTTGACGGCGACAGCGTTGCCGCATCCGCTGTTGCCATTCATCTTTCACTTGTTGCTGTTTCGTTTGCTCCTGGGGTTTGGAAAGATGAAGTTTATCGGCATCCGCCGCGGCGACTGGAATTACACGCGCTATTTTCTGATCAGCATGCCGTTGTGTACGCCGCTGGGCTGGCGCTTCAGCAGGCTGCCGAATCCGTTTCACAAACTGACACTCGCGGGAATCGCTTTTGTGGAGTTGGTGTGTCCGGTGCTGGTGCTGATTCCTGGTCCAACGCGGCTGATCGGCGGCGCGGGTATCGTGGCGCAAATGATCGGGATTCAGCTTACGGGAAACTTTGGTTACTTCAATTGGCTTACGGTTGCGCTGTGCATTTCCACGCTCGACGTCAGTTCGTCGTTGGTTACAGCACTGGCAGATCCCGCGGCGCTCGTGTCGCCCGATCGTTTATTGTTCACACTCGTTGCGGCTTTCATTATTTTGGCGACACCGGTTTATTTGATCTTCAACAGTTGGTGGAACTATGGATTTCTTTCGTGGCCGGCGTTCGAACGTTTGCGGCATGGACCACTGCGCGCTTACCTGAGCGTCTTGCGTTTCTTCGAGCCGCTGCACCTGGTGAATGCTTACGGCGTGTTTCACGCGCAGGCTGCGCCGCCGCAACGCTGGGTCACGGTTGTGGAGGGTAGCAACGACGGCGTGGAGTGGAAGAAGTATCGCTACCGCTACACGATGACCGATGAGTTGAGCCGGCCGCGTTACGTCGCGCCTCATCATCCGCGCCTGGACCACCAGACTTTTTATGACGCGGCGGGTGTGGACGGCACCGGGTATTTCCAACCGTTGAGTTTCACGGATCCATATTTGTTGACGCCTTCGTCGGTGCTGGATCGAACCATGCAGCGATTGCTCGAACCGGAAGCGCCGGGTGTTTCGCTGTTTGCCGAGACTGCATTTAGTGATGGTCCACCGCGGTTTGCACGGGTTGCGTTGTATCGGTTTACGGCGTTGACCGCGGAGGAGCAGCAGGAAACGAATCGTCACTGGAAAGTTGTACCGGTCGGGTTACACATTCCGCCGACGGAAGTTGATGAACGGGTGTGGAAGGATTGGGTTCCGCCGCCGGAGTTGTTTCACGCAGAAGCGCCACAATGGCGGAGGCGAGCGCGCGTTTGTAAAGGAATGAGTGACGATGAACTGCGCGCTTTTTGGGACGACTTTCTGCCGTTTGTGAAGCAGACTGCGAATCGCATTGCGAGTGATGAACCGTTTTCGTGGTCCACGTTGTCGCCGTTGCAAAAGGCTCTGCGGCAACGTTATCAGCCGGACGAGTTGCGCGCATTTCAGTTGACGCTTGGGCGGCTCACGATGGTGCTGATGGCGCGCTTCGATGCGGTGTTCAGCCGACCCGCGACGCGGTTCTTTCGTGATGTAGTCGGACTACCGAAAAGCGCTGGACCCGACGTGGATCCTTTCGCGGCTATTAGCAACGCGGAGCCCGAACGTGTTTGGCAAGCGTTGGCCGCGTGGCCGCATGGCGCGTTGCGCGCGCGCTTTCACGTGTGGCTTGCGGCTCAATGGGCCATACTCGATGGCGGACGCGAAGGCTGGCGCCGGCTCGCTGGTCCAGATGCTGCAATCGTCGGAACGGGCGAACCGATCCGGACGGAAGTACGATTGTCACGACGCGGCCGTCGCTCGATGAGCGCCGCCGCAGATGAAATCGATCTCGAACTCACCGCAATGCTCGACGTCGCTCGCACA
>DATELP010000078.1:0-13032 GCA_035276425.1 Pyrinomonadaceae bacterium | reverse complement strand
GTCAGTTGGGATGTCGAGTAGCTTGAGCCGTTGACACAGCCGCCGAATGAGCGGCGTGGTAATCAACGAAGCGATTGTCGCTATCAGGAAGAGGGCGAAATAGGTTTTCAAACGAATTTCCTCCGATGGCGTTGACTAACTCCGGCAAAATCCTCTCTTTTCTAAAAATCCGTGTTCGGTAACTTCTTCGTATTGGTTGACGACTGGTCTGGGTGATGCTCTCAACCACTCCGTCAACATCACCGTGGCGTTTATGTTCAATTTGAACAGTAAGATCGGATATGTGACTTGGTTGTGGTCCAATGTAGAGCGCGGGCGCGCCGACCGCCATGATGTTGTAGATCTTGCAGGGATGAACGATGCCGACAAACTCGTCGCCCATCACGACAACGTGCAAATCCGCCGCTGACAACGAACCAGCAAGCTGGTCCAACGGCTGATACGGCAAACACTTCACGTTGCTCAGTTCGTGCTTCAAAGCGAACTCGCGAACCTTCGCCTGTTCGCTTCCGCCACCGACAAAACAGAACGCGATGTCAGCACAAGCTTTCAACTTCAAAGCGGCTTCAAGCAGCGTGTCGAGCGGATGACACGGACTATGGTTTCCGGCATACATCACGACAAACCGATCGCTCAATCCGTGCTCGCGGCGAAACGCTTCCCTACCCGCAATTGAAAACTCAACCACATCGTCATGCGACCACGGCGGAACGACCGTCACGCGCTGCGCATCAACGCCTTTCGCCAACACACGATCGCGCATAAAGCGATCCAACACGATCGTCTGCGTCGCATGTTTCAAGCTATAGCGCAACATCCACTGAAAGCACCGCGCGGGAACCGAACCTTCTGCGAGCCAACCCGCCGCAATCGCTTCATCCGGATTTAGGTCCATCACCCAGAAACAGAACGACCCGCCTTTCAATCTCACAAACAGCGCGCCGAGAAACGAGATCAACGGCGGGGACGTCAACGCCACGACCACATCAAAACGCCGCAGCCACAGCAACTGCCACGCGCAAACGATCGCGAAACTCCCAAAATTGAACGCACGCCTCCAGCGGCTGCTCTTGCCGAGCGACAACGACGGTATGCGAATGATCTCGATATTGTTCCACGACTCACGACGCGGAAAACGCAACGACGGATCGTCATAACCACGATCGCCAGCGATCACGGTTACATCATGACCTTGTGCAGAGAGCTCCGTGGCGAGTTCGGTGAGGTATTGTGCTGTAGAAACCACATCGGGGTAGAAACACTGGTTGAGGAGCAGGACCTTCAAATCTTCGGGCCGCTGACGCGTTTGCGAAAATCGTCAACGGTTTTTTCCAAACCTTCGTGCAAAGGAATCGTCGGATTCCAGTGCAAGTGTTTTTGCGCGCGGCTAATGTCGGGCTGTCTCTGTTTCGGATCGTCCTGCGGCAACGGCATATATTTGAATCCCGTCTTCACGCCACAGATCGATTGCACCTCTTCGGCGAGTTGCTTGATCGTGAACTCGCCCGGATTGCCGAGGTTGACCGGATCGTGCAGGTCGTCTGTGTTCATCAAACGAACCAGACCTTCGATCAGATCGGAAACGTAGCAGAACGAACGCGTCTGCTGGCCCTCGCCGTAGAGCGTCAACGGTTCGCCACGCAACGCCTGCACGATGAAGTTCGACACCACGCGGCCGTCGTCTTCGAGCATTCTTGGACCATACGTGTTGAAGATACGCGCGATGCGGATGTCGACCTTGTTCTGGCGGTGATAGTCCGTCATCAACGTTTCCGCGAGGCGTTTTCCTTCGTCGTAACACGATCGCAAACCGATCGGGTTGACGTTGCCCCAGTAGTCTTCTGTTTGTGGATGGACCAGCGGATCGCCGTAAACCTCGGACGTCGAAGCTTGCAGAATGCGAGCGTGGACGCGCTTTGCGAGACCAAGCATGTTGATGGTGCCCATCACGTTGGTCTTCACGGTTTTCACCGGATTGTATTGATAATGAACCGGCGAGGCGGGACACGCGAGATTGTAGATCTGGTCCACTTCTAAAAGGATCGGCTCGGTCACGTCGTGGCGCAGCAGTTCAAAGCGCGGATTGTCGAGCAGGCTGAAGATGTTGTCGCGCCTGCCGGTGAAAAAGTTGTCCAGGCAGAGCACTTCGTTTCCTTCATCGAGCAGCCGCTCGCAGAGATGCGAGCCAATGAAACCCGCGCCGCCTGTTACTAAGATCCTCATTTTGATCTTAATAGGTCCTATTCGTCCTATCAGGACCTATACCCTCCTTATCGCGTAATTGCCGAGATATAGCGCGTCCATTCTCGTTTTCAGAAAACAGTCGATCGCTTCCTGCGGCGTGCAGACGATGGGCTCGTTTTCATTGAACGACGTATTGAGCACCACGGACACGCCGGTGAGCTCGGCGAAATCCGAAATCAACTGATAGTAACGTTGATTTAGTTTACGCGAAACGGTCTGGAGCCGTCCCGAGCCGTCGACGTGCGTGACAGCGGGGATGAAGTCTCTTTTTTCCGGTCTGATTTGATAGACCATGAGCATCGCCGGCGCGGGATGCGTCTGCTCGAAATAGTCACCGACGTGTTCTTCTAGAATCGAGGGCGCGAACGGACGAAACGGTTCGCGCTTCTTGATGCGTTCGTTGAGAATATCCTTCATCTCCGCACGGCGCGGATCGGCGACGATCGAGCGATTGCCAAGCGCGCGCGGGCCAAACTCGACTCTTCCCTGAAACCAGCCCACGACCAATCCATCCGCGATATCCTGTGCCGCACGTTTGGTCACTTCTTCATCCGTGTAAACTTCAAACTCCACCCTGCTCTGCTGCAACGCTAACAGAACCTCATCATCAGAGAACTCCGGACCCGTGTACGCGCCAGTCATGACTTCAGCACGCTCTTGCTTCAGTACCTGGTTGTGCAAGTGATAACAAACACCGAGCGCCGTGCCGCTATCACCCGCTGCCGGCTGAACGTAAATCCTGCGAAACGGCGTTTGCAGCAAAATCTTGCCGTTCATCACCGAGTTGTACGCCACGCCACCCGCGAGACCGAGATCGGTGAGACCAGTTTGCTCGTGAAGACGATTCAACACATGAAACGCGATCTCTTCCAAACGCAGTTGCAAACTTGCTGCGATGTCGCGTTCGCGATCCGTCAGCGACGCACCCGGCGTGCGCGCTGGACCAAACGTGCGTACAAACTCGTCAGAAAAGATTTGCCCGATCACCGGCGAGCCTTGATCCCACGACATCTCAACACCTTCAGCATGATGCCGGAAGTAATCGAGATTCAAACGAAACTGCCCGCGCTCCTCGGTACGAATGATTTCGCGAAACTGATTTATGAATCGCGGCTCGCCATATGGCGCCAATCCCATTACCTTGCCTTCATCGCCGTAATGCGGAAACCCGAGAAATTGCGTCGTGGCCGTGTAGAGGATTCCGGTTGAGTGCGGATATTCAACCTGTCCGAGCACCTCGATCTTGTTCCCTTCGCCGATGGCCCACATCGTCGAAATGAAATCGCCGAACCCGTCGATGGACAACAACGCGGCGCGTTCAAACGGCGAGACGAAGAAACAGCTTGCGAGGTGCGCAAGATGGTGTTCGACGTTGTGAAACTGCGCGCGAAGGTTTCGTTTCGAAACACCGAAAACACGCGCCAGATCGTCTTTTAAGTCTCGTACTTTCGCTGTGTTCGCGAGTCGATCCTTCGCTTGACGAAAGACGCCGAGTCGCGACGCGGCATACAAGATCTTCTTGTGCAGATGCGCTGACGGATCGCGTGAGATGCCGATGTGGTCCACCTCTTCGAGTCGCACACCCGCGGTCTCAAGGCAGTAACGAATCGACTGCTCGGGGAAACCGGCGCAATGTTTGACGCGATTGAAACGCTCCTCTTCGACCGCGGCGATCAGTCGGCCGTCTTTGATGATTGCCGCCGAAGCATCGCCGTGATACGCGTTGATTCCGAGAATGTACATCGCGAGTCGAGCAGGTAAAGCGAGAGCATTAATTCCGCCAACGATCTTTGAGCGGCGTAGTAGAGCCCGCGCCAGCCGTCAAAAATTCCGAGACGAACAAACAGACAGTAGAAGAGCGCCGCAGGCGGCGCGATCACAAAACATAAGCGGAGCCGATCCGCAAGATTCAGATCCTCACGGCTGGTCGTCATTAACTTCACCGCTTCTTGCTCAGCGTAGAGCGATTGCGAGTGCAGCCAGCGGCTCAGCGGCTTTCGATCGTCATGCAGAAAGGGCGAGTGCAACTGGCGCACTGGTCCATCAATTACAACGCGCTGCGCGTGGCCGTCCTGTATGTAAGTGGCGGCTTCGCGTCGATACAGCACGGTAACGGGCGGATAGATTCCGCTGTGGAGTTTCTTGCCGTTGATGCAGTAAACAAAGCTCGCGCGGTAGCCGGCGGTAGAGGCGTCCGGCGCGAGAGAGTCGAGTTCGGCGACGGCGTCGCTGGTGACGATGTAATCGGCGTCGAGCGCGAGCACCCACGGAGTGCTGATAGTAGTCCCGCGTAGTCCAAACTCCCACTGATTACGCAGGCAATCAAACTCGCGTTGAAACACGCGCACCTGTGAAAACGAAGACGCGATCTCGACCGTGTCGTCGGTGCTGAAGCTGTCGACGACGACGATGTCGCGCGCCCACGTGAGACGTTCCAACGTGCGGCCGATGTTCGGCGCTTCGTTGTAGGTGAGAATCAGTGGCGTGATCTGGTCGAGCATTAAACGATCTGTTGGTAAAGTTCTACCAACTCTGTCGCTGTGCGTTGCCACGAAAACTGTTGTGAGAACTGATAGGCAGCTTCACCGCGTCGCTCACGTTCACTTTCATTCTTTACCACAGCCGCCAAGCCTTCGCTCAACTGCGCAAGTTCCACAACCCAGCCAGCGTCTGCGGCTTCGATCTCGTCCGCTAGATTTACATGCGGGCTCACCAGCACGGGAACACCACGCGCCATTGCCTCCATCACCGACAAACCGAAGTTTTCCTGACTTGACGGCAGGACAAACAGCGACGCATCGCGCAATAAAGCTTCTTTCTGTTCACCTTCGACCCAACCGGTGAAGATTATCTTCTCTGACCTACGCGCTCGCTCTTTCAACGACGCCACGTAATCCCTCGCTCCGTCGCCCGCTATAACTAGACTCCACGCGTCGTCTCTCAGCGACTTAAACGCGTCGATCAATATCTCTACATTTTTTTTGGGGTCCAACCGCGACAGCAGCAACACGTACTTGTGCCCGGTCGCTTTCTTCGCGAGCAGCGATGTGTCCACCTCAACACCAAGCGCAATAACGCGCCCGTGATTAATCCCAAGCGATTCCTCCGTTGCGATTTTCTCACCCTGAGCCGTGTAGTGAACCGCCGCCGATCCACCCAACATCCGCTTTCCGACCAGCGACCAGAAAACCTTCTTGCGGCCCGCTTTCTGCTTCATGCTCCACGGATCGAGTGTTCCGAGCGGCCGCACAACGTAAGGAACGCCCATCTTCCTACACACCAGCGCCGCCGCAACCGAAGCATGATTGAAAACCGCGTGAATATGCACCAGATCAAAATCCCGCACGCTCGTCTTCAACCACTTCGTCAACGGCCTCGAATACTTGAACGACGCACCAACCTGCACTTCAAAAAACCTTGCAGGCACGCCTTTGTACTCAGTCACGCTGTCCGTGTTCGTCTGTGTTAATCCGTGGCTAGTCGTTACCAGAAAAACCTCAATCCCCTGCTCCTGCAAAGCCCGGCACATCGGCACGATCGCCGCCGCCGGTCCACCCGAGCGCTCCTCTACCGACGGAATAACGTGCAGCACTCTCACAACGCCACTCGATTAACCTGACACCAACGCGCCAACACAAACAGCGACCACGGCCGCGTCCAACCAACCGCACGCGGCGCTCGCAAGAACCGCCGCCACAAATCGCGCACTTCATTCACGACCAGCCCCGCTTCGGCAAGCTGCACGTCAGAAGTAAACGCCGTCTCGATCTCCGCGCGCATCCGGCCTTGCATCCACTTCTCAAACGGCAACGTGAATCCCATCTTCTTGCGCGCGAGAAAATCGCGGGGCAACAGATCCGCAAGCGCGTCGGCCAGCAGCGGCTTCGGCACTCCGCTCTGCCGCTGGTCCAACTTCCATTCACCAGGCAACGCTAGCGCGTAGTCCACCACCTTCGCGTCCACAAACGGCACGCGCACTTCGAGCGAATGGGCCATGCTCATCACATCCGTGTCGCGCAA
This sequence comes from Pyrinomonadaceae bacterium, assembly GCA_035276425.1. GTDB lineage: Bacteria > Acidobacteriota > Blastocatellia > Pyrinomonadales > Pyrinomonadaceae > PSRF01. The sequence continues at coordinate 6,768 of DATELP010000078.1, read as the reverse complement.
CAACGTGTTTGCCATGTAGCCTTGCAACTCAAGCTGCGAAATCCTGTTCACCACGTCGCCGTCGCTGCTGTTATCGCCATGACCCTTTCTTAAAAATAGCTGACGGCTGATGCGATAAACCTCCTCCGCCGAGCCGTCGCTTCCTGCCAACGCCCAAAACTTCTGTCGCTGCACAGAACCATTCAACACGTGCTGTCCCACGCCCGCAGCCGCGCGCAACACCTGTTTCGAAGCATTCGGCATCGTCGCGAACTTCAACGCGCGCTTGAAGCTCGGATAACCGCCAAACAGTTCGTCGCCGCCAAGACCCGACAGCGCCACCGTCACGCCCGCGTGCTTCACCGCTCGCGAAACGACAAACGTGTTGATGCCGTCCATCGTCGGTTGGTCCAACGCGGCAATCGCATCCGGCAACATCTTCAACAACTGATCTTCGCTCAACCGGATCTCGCAATGATCGGTGTCGAATCGTTGGGCAACGAGGCGGGAATAATTCTCTTCGCTGAGATCCGTCTCTTCGAAAACGACGCTGAACGTCTTCGGCCGTGCGGCGCTGGCCTTGCTCATCAGGGCCACGAGCGCGCTTGAGTCCATGCCGCCGGAAAGGAACACGCCGAGCGGCACATCACTTACCAGATGCATTCGGATTGACTCTTCGAGTTCAGCGCGCAACTGAGTTACGGCGTCGTTTCTGTTTTGCGGCCGCACAACCGGCGCGGGATTGTCCGCGAACCTGGTAATTGTGGTCTCGAGATCGCTGTTCACTTTCAGGTAATGACCCGGCAGCAACTGTCGCACGCCTTCGACGATCGTGAGCGGTGCGGCAACTGAGCCATTTGCGAGATATGAATCGAGACCCGCACGACTGAGTTTGCGTGGAATTAAACCCGTCGCCAGTAGAGCGCGCAGTTCGGAGGCAAAAAGGAGGAGATTATTGGAAACGTAATAGTAAAGAGGTTTAATGCCGAACCGATCGCGCGCGAGGATGAGTTCGCGCTTCTGATTGTTCCAGATCGCCAGCGCAAACATGCCGCGCAGCTTTTCGAAAGCACCAACGCCAAATTCGCGGTAAGCATTGAGTACGACTTCGGTATCTGACTTGGACCGGGGATCTAAGCCGATGGATTCAGATAACGATTTGAAGTTGTAAGTCTCGCCGTTGTAGGTAATGCAGTTGCCTGTTTCCGGATCGAGCATCGGCTGATGCCCGGCGGACGACGTGTCGATGATCGCGAGTCGCGTGTTGCCAAGCGTCACAGCACCGTCGGGTAGATTAAGATTCCAGACGCCACGATCGTCTGGTCCACGGTGACGCAAGGTTCGGTTCATCACGTCTACCACTTGAACGCCATCAGCGATCAGCGGCCGGTTATAAACAATCCCGGAAATACTACACATCAGTTCCAGCTCTCAACCGCTTCACGCGCATAAGCAGCAAACCGTTTCGCGCCACGCTGCAAACTGTGGTTCTCGATCGTCGCGCGCGCGGCGGTTGAAAACTGCGCGAGTTCATCATTCGAAAGCACCGCCACCGCACGCATCGCTGCGACAACAGCGTCGCCATCGCCTGCCTGCGTCAACCAACCGTTCACACCGCTCTTGATTAAATCCAGCGCCGCGCCCATGCGATCCGAAGCAATCACCGGCAATCCGGACGCAAGTCCCTCCGGCACAACCAATCCCCAGCCGTCATATCGCGACGGCACACAAAGCACGTCGGCGCCCGTATAAACCACCGGCAACTGGTCCCACGGCGTGAACCCCGTGAATTCAACACGCTCGTTCACCGGCTCCAACGTTCGCCGCAACGAATCGCGCAAATCACCATCTCCCACGATTCGCAGTTGCACATCAAAACCTTCACGCACCAACCGCACAAACCCACGCACCACAAGGTCAACGCCTTTGCGCGAGCTCAACGATCCACAAAACAGAAACACACGCCGAGTCGAATCCCTCTTCCGTCCTACACCAGCGAACCGATCCAAATCCGAAAAGTACGGCACATTTTTGTAGCTCCGATCGCGCCCAAACTCCTGCCTGTACTCCTGCAACGCAAACTCGCCGATGCCCCAGATCGGCGCTTGCGATTCCCGCAGCATTTTCAGTTTCCACTGGCGAAACAACCGTCCGGCAAACTTCGGCTTCCGCAATCCGGGCCGCTCTCCCCAAAAACACCACGGCGTCCCCGTCCCCACACGCCACTTGATCAATAATTCGGCCAGTTGATGGTTGTAATAATTGAACACAGCAACGTCAGCCTCCGCCATGAGCTGCACCGCGTGCAAAAATGCACCGCTCGAGTCGAAGATGCACGACTCAAACTGCGCCTCTGCCGGTTTCCACAACCGAGACGGGTCCTTGGCTCGAAGATAGGCCACTGACAAATCGAGTATCTGTTGCCCAGCGATCTCGTTGAAGAGTTCAACCTGATACGGCGACGGTATGTCTGTTAAGACGAAAGCCTTCACTGAAATTGCGTCCGAAACAAACGCGACAGCACCACCCACGCGACGATTACGTAACTCACCAACACCAACTCGAGCATCGAACGCATTCCCGAAAACAACGCCATCACACCGATGCTGTAGATCACGACCGCTCCCAATCCCGCCGACTGAGTCAACAATCCATTGATGAGCGCCGCAAACCGGCCGTACAACCAACCACCAATCGCAATTCCGAAAAACCCGAGCGACATGTAAAGCTCGCCGATCACCGAACACGAATACGAAACCTCGCGATCGCCCACCGCGCGCGTCAGATCGAACCCCGCGTCGACAGGTTTGTCAGGCCAAAGCACGCGCGGAATCGGACGCACCATCGCATACACAACGAAGCCGTGATACACGTAACTGTGCGTGCTCGGGATCAACTGAATAACCTGGCAAAGCCGGTAAAAATTGTCGTCGACGTGAAGATACTCGCTCGCGGGCGTGTCGTCGTCGGAGAGAGAAGAATCGCTCAGCGCGGCAGTCAGTCCGACGTTGCGATACTGAAGCATCACTTGCATCCCCAGCAGCAACACAACCATCGTCAACATCGCTGCGAACGCGTGCTTGACTTTCAGCTTGCTGTCCTGGACCAGGATCCAGAACACCAAAGCCACACCAACCACCACGCCGATCACGCGACGGCTGCCGCTTTGGACCAGGAACATCGCCATGACCACCGACAGCACCGCACTCACAATGGTACGCCAGTTTCGCCAACCCAATTTACGGCCCACAACCACCGTCAAAACCGACGTGAGATAACCGAAGTACTGAAGGTGATCGAGAAACGCGTCCCAGCCACCCATTTGTCCGCGCGCCCACGGCGCATCCCAACGTCCGCTGCCGAGCGAGCGAAACATCTCGATCAGATTGAACTCGGAAGCCACCGCAAACTTCGCGACGCCGAGCAGAAACGACGCGATCACGAGATAGAAGTAAACCGTTGGCGGCAAGTCTTCCGAAACAGAATCTCGAAGCACCGACGGCACGCGCCACGGACGGCCCATCGATCCAAGCCAGAGACACGCAACAAAAATCCCGATCGCGATGAACGCATATTCGATCTCGCTCGTGGCGATGCCGGCCATCGAGTAAGCGCCTTGCAGCAGATCGAGTAACAACCAGTAGATCGGCGCCATCACTAGTAAGTGTTCGGCACGCAGCAAAGCCTTCGGTTGCCGGAACGCTGCGGCGGCTGGTGCGATGAGTAAGCCGAATGTCAGGACGAGTGCGGGCCAGAAGAGCGCGCCTTCCGGTTCGGGGTGATCGGGAACCAGATTGACCGCGAGGAGTGTCGCGACGGTTACGGCGGCGATTCCCATTGCCGGATAACGCGGGACGATTCCCTGCGCTGCTGCCGACGCGGAACCTAGACCAAATCGCCGATTAAATTTTGACGAAAGCGCAACCATGAAAACTGAGCGGCACTTCTTTGGGCCGCTTCTCTGATTCTCGTGTTGCCGGGTAGCTCGCGACTCAACGATTCAAGTTGAGCCGTTAACTGATCAATAGCACCGGCCTCGATCGTGTTTACCGCTGCTCCGCCGATGTCGGGCAGGCCCGTGTTTCTCGTACCGAGCACCGGACATCCTTCGGCCAGCGCTTCGAGATAGACTTGCCCGAAACCTTCGACTAACGATGGCATCACAAACAGCGAGTTCGTGCGAAACTGTTGGACCAACTTCGCATGGCTAAGACCGCGAATCAGCTCGACGTTCGGTGTTGTTTTTGCAAGATCGAGAATTCCGCTGTCGATCGTGCGGCAGACGAGAGTCAATTGGCTGTTCTTCGGGAGACGTGCTTGCTTCCACGCGAGCAGCAGATGATGAAGACCTTTGCGCTGACTGCCCGCGCCGACGAACAGCGCACTGAAAGTCTCGCGCGCTTCGATCGTGATGGTCGGTACTTCGATTCCGTACGGTACGACACGGCACTTTGCTTCCGGCGCACCAGCTTCGAGTAGCGAGCGGCGCGTGAAACTGCTGGCGCAGAAAACGAGATCGGCGTGTTTCCACGCATCGCGATTACGTTGGCGCAATTGATCGTTGAGCCGTTCGCCCGACTCTTCTGTGTACGACTCGCGCACAAACGGAAAGCGTTTTTTGTCCTCGTTTAGGATTCGCAACTCGAGATCGGGGTGCGGATGAAACTGAAACAGCACCTTGTGCGGCGTGTGCCGATAGGGCGTGGTGAAAGCTTCCCACGCGTATGGGCTGTAGAGAAAAAGGTTCGAACGATTTTTTCTCGCGTGTGCGGCCGCGACCTTTGAATACTCGGCGTCATAGCGCGCGAAGATCAACGATTCGGGTTTTCCCAAACGGAAGTTTGCGCGTTCGAAGATCGTGGACTTCCAAAGGCAACGGACACGCGTTTCGGGAATGCCGCTTCGTCGTCGCAACAGGACCTTTTCGCGTAGTCTTGACGGCAGACCTTTCGAAAGCGCACGCACAGTTCCACCCACGTAAACGTCGGTAATAAACGAGTCGAGCAACTCCGCCTCGGCGAGTGCAAGCGGCGCCTGGTAGTAATCGCGCCGGCCTCTAAATGCGCAGACGTACCTGGAACTATTCACAGCCTTTGTGCTTTTTTGTGGCTCAGAGTCGCGTGACGAGCCACCAGTTTTGTTCGTCGCGCATTTCGCGTCCGAGCAGTTTGAGTGGACGCTGATCGATCTGGTCCAAAGTCAAACCATGGCTTTTAAAGAGTCGTGGAATGCTTTCGAGAAAATGCTCTTTGTGTACTTCGATCAGAAAGTAGTTGCTCTCGCGCAACCACGAACTCGCGCCCGCAAGCACGTCTTCCTCTGCGCCTTCGACGTCGATCTTGATCAGTGTGTCTTGTCGATCGCCTTGAATGCTGTCGAGTGTTTTTGAATCTACAGATTCATCCGCGCCAACAAAACTGTTAATCAGATTGAATTCTACGAGTCCGTTCGGCTGGCTGTTGAGACTTTCCGAAAGGGTCCGAAAATGCTCGGTCTTCGGTTCGAACGCGACGATCTCACTGCGCTTCCGCAATCGCCGGAACGCCGCCGCACAACCAAACGTGAAGTAACCATCGTTCGCACCGACGTCGATCACGCGGCTCGTCAAACACAACGCGGACTCGAGCCACGCGTTCAGTTCGTGCTCGTACAATCCGAAAACCTTGCGCAGCGAGTTTCGCGGATTCATCACCGCGCGCCCACCGCGCAATGGACCACGCCAGATGCGCATCGGCACCGGCCTGTTTGGCAACACGGATTTTATGGATCCAAAAGGCATTCGATCTCCTGGAGCTTTAAGGATTTCTTTTTCAGAGCGCGATGTAGTCGATACGTGCGGCGCGAAACCGGATCGCGTTCGTTCCAACGCCGAAACAGATCCGCATAACCAGCCGCAGTCCCACTCACCATGCTCGTAAAACAACCCTGCGTAAGCGCGGCTTTAAAGCCATTCAACGTCGTTCCCGCCAGGTGCAACGGAAACTCAGGCAACGGAACGTTGTGCCAAGCAAAGCGGATGTCGTTTCGCCTGCCTGAAAAACTCGCGCGCTTCATGTTTCGCCGCGGCGACTCGAGATGATGAATCGGATCCGCGTTGCCGAGGCGCGTCACATAGCCGGCGCTCAACATACGCAAGCACAGATCGCTCTCCTCGCCCATGTAAAAGAAATGCTCGCGAAAGCCTCCGACCTTCATAAAAACGTCGCGTCGCACCGCATGCGCCGCGCCAACGAAGCCGTACGTCACGTGAATCGCGCCGTCGCACGGAGCAGTCTGAAGCACACGCGCATCGTGATTGACGTTCACGTAAGGAATCCCAACCGCACCGATGCGCGGATGATCAAACTCAGCCAGCGTCTGTTCAATTGTGCGTGGCGAGATAAACAGCGAGTCGTCGTCAAGCGGAAAAACTATCTCGTTCGTCGCGAGTTCAATGCCGCGGTTGCGCTGAAACGCCGGCCCTCTCGACTTGCCCAACCGAAAGTAACGAACACCCGAGAACCCGACACGCGTCATGCGTTCGACTTCATCATTTGCCGCGTCGTCGACGACGATGATCTCGACCGGCACGGTTTGATTCAGACAAGAACGGATCAGCGCGCGCAGTTCCTCAACGCGATTACAACTCGGGATTACGATTGACGCCTGGTTCATCCTAAGCCACAAAAAGGCACAAGAAGCTGGGGTGAACCCCTCAGTTGAGACAGTTTGAAATAGCACACTAGCAAAGCGGAGCGGTCTGCGGACCGCTCCTGGTTTTTGCCGTAGTACCGGCGGGTCGATGATCCT
>DATELP010000077.1:0-6945 GCA_035276425.1 Pyrinomonadaceae bacterium | reverse complement strand
CAGCCGATGTTTCTGAACGCGATTTGAGCATTCTTTCTTCCGCGCAGAAGCCAGTCAACTCAACGACGTTCGGGCAAAAATTTGGCACGCCGGCGTGGAAGACGATTCCGAGTTGGTACCTGGTTGCGAGTGAGGATCAGGCAATCAACCCCGATTTGGAGCGCATGTTTGCGAAGCGAATGAACGCAACGACACGAGAAGTGAAGAGCAGTCACGTTCCTTTCGTGTCGAATCCCGAAACCGTTGTTGACGTCATCACAGCGGCCGCTGAGGCTGTGTCGCCACTCGCAGCCGCGGGCTAGTTATATCTAAAACTTCTCATTCACACCGGGCTTCAGCCCGGTGAAAACAGTCACGTTGTTGGGAAACCGTTTTAACGGTTTCCATGCGAAACCACCGAAAACCGTTGAAACGGTTTTCTGCTGTAGTTCAGCTCTAGCACCGGGCTGAAGCCCGGTGTGAATGAGACAACTTTTGAAGCGAAGCTTCTCGAAAATAACAGGCGCACGCGAAGACTATGATCGCGTGCGCCAGTTATATGGGACGGCACTCCCACCCTACGGACGGTTCGAATTTCCGTTGTTGTTGCTGTTTCTCGATCCGCCGCTGTTACTGTTGCTGTTACCGCTGCTTTCGTTACCCGGTAACGTTCTCACCATCTGAAGATGTTCCTGGAGCGTCGGCAGAGTTTTTGCCGCGAACGCTCGGAGATCGGCGTCGCCGGCTTTGGTGCTCTGACGTTCAAACTCTTTCACGTCTTTCTCGTGATCCTTCAACATCATCTTCGAGTACGCGCGATCGAACTCCGCGCCTGACATAGCGGAAAGCTTCGCCACATCCTTCTGGTCCTTTTCGTCGAGAGCCGTCGGCAAGGTCATTCCTTTACTCGAAGCCAACGACATCAGCTCCTCGTTTGCCTTCGAATGATCGTCCACCATGCGTTGGCCGAATTGCTTCACTGCGTCACTCGTGCCGCGTTGTGCTGCCACGCGACCGAGTTCGACTTCCATCATGCCGCCCATCGCGGCGTCCATGATGAATTTGTGGTCCTGCTGGTTCATGCCGGTTTGCGTGCCAGTGGCGCCACCGGTGTTGCGGTTTGCGGATCTGTTTTCGTTTTGCATTCCGCTGCCGGTGTTGCTGTTGCTATTGCCGTTGCCGTTCTGGTTTTGGTTCTGGATGTTGATTCCAGCCTTGCCGGCAACGGCCCAAAGCCCGAGCGCGAGTAGCGCCGTTATCGCCCAAACGTGTGCAGTCTTAATTAACTGTCGATTAGTCATTTCATGCCCTCCTTGTTTGATTCAAGACCGCTAACCCACAGTGCTGCGCCCACCTCCGCGCACCTGCAAGCCCATCAGTCTTGCGGGAAAAGTTCCGAAGTCTTCAACCTCCCACGTGTTACCGTCGCGCAAACGAACACGCGCTGCCGGTATCAACATGCCTTCATTTGCTCCGCGGCCCACGTACAATTCCGCATAACCGAATCTGTAGTCGCTCCTGCGCGTGCCATAGCGCAGCTCGCCAAAACCCAATTCGCGTTGATAGAGAACTACCAGCTTCGTCCGGCCTTCGCCGTCTGTCGTACTGAGAATCACATTTGCCGGCACACCAACGCCCGAACCGACCTCGATGCGTCCGGCGTCCATGCGCGACAGGACTTTCATGAGTCCATCCTGCCCGCCTGATTGCAGCGCCGCATTGAGTTGATTGACTTCGTCAGGATTTGAGATTCGATTGACGATTAGTCTGAACGGCAACGAGCGACCGGGTCGTCGGCCGCCGATAAAGTAAGCAGTTCCGGTAATCGTGCGCCCGGCGTACGCGTCCTGCGCGGAAGCTTTGGTACGTGGATAAAAAACTGTGCTTCCAAGAACTAGCAGCGTGACCAGCAGTAACGATGTTTTTCTCTTCATAAAGTTCCTCGTGTTTAGACAATAAGCATGCTCGACAGACCGCCACCCCGCCGTCTGCGAACCTATTGGAGGAACTATGATGTTTCAGGGGAAGTCTGTGTAGCCTAACAATAATCGTTGGGCAAATCGGTGCGTTGGCGTACCATCGCTTTGGAAATGATCGCACGAACAATCTTATGGCGACGAATTGATTTGGCCGGTCACGAAGCGTGCCGCTTGTACGGAGTCGATGACGAATGGCGTCTGGAAGGAACTGCGGTGTTTTCTCATGAAGACCGCGCGTGTGGGCTTTCTTATTTGATAGCGTGTGATGCCAGTTGGAACACGTTGAGTGGAACCGTTTCGGGTTGGCTTGGAAACAAACTGGTGAATATTGAGCTTGCTGTTGACGAGCAACGTCGGTGGAAGATGAATGGTGTGTCTCAGGCGCAGGTCGATGGGTGCGTTGATTTGGATCTGAACTTCAGTCCTGCGACAAATTTGTTGCCGGTGCGGCGTCTCGGTCTTGAAGTTGGGGAGTCGGCGGAAGTTAAGGCTGCGTGGTTGAGGTTTCCGAGTTTTGAGCTCGAACCGTTCGCGCAGGTTTACACGAGAGTTGATGAGAGTACGTATCGCTATTCGAGTAGTGATGGAGAGTTTGTCGCGGACCTCACTGTTGATGATGTTGGTTTTGCGACGGCTTATCCGGGCTTTTGGGAGGCTGAACGTTCGAGCGAGTGAGCACTGCCGTTTACGTGTGCGTGACCATCACGACATACCCGTCAGGATCGACCAGTTGAAACTCGCCACGCGGTGCGTAGAACGGCGTCGTGATCGGACCCGGCTCGAGACCTGTTTCGATTAATGAGGCGTGCGCGGCTGCAACGTCGTCCGTGTATATATAGAAGAGCACGCGCTGTTGCTCAGCGACGACTGGTTCTTCAGCCGCACTCAGCATTAATTGCGCGCCATCCGAATATAACCACGCCCACGTCGGCTCCGCGGCGCCCTCCCCCTCGAACGTATTCCCCACCTCAAACCCCAGCCGCCCATAAAACTCAATCGACCTCTCCACCTCAGCGACCGCCACCATCGGAACAAGTTGTCGAGATTTCATAATCCGTCATTGTTAGCCAGAATGAACAAGACTGACAAGATTCAATCCTGTTAATCTTGTTCATCCTGTCTAAAGTTACTCACCGATGATTTTCACCAACACACGCTTCCGGCGGCCGCCGTCGAACTCGCCGTAGAAGATTTGTTCCCAGGGACCGAAGTCTAACTTTCCGCCGGTGATTGCGACGACCACTTCGCGGCCCATGACTTGGCGTTTGATGTGTGCATCGGCATTGTCTTCGCCGGTTCTGTTGTGGTGGTATTGGCTGATGGGTTCGTGTGGGGCGAGTTGTTCGAGCCAGGTTTCGTAGTCGTGATGCAGGCCGCTTTCGTCGTCATTGATAAAAACGGAGGCAGTGATGTGCATCGCATTCACCAACACCAATCATTCAACGACTCCACTCTCGCGCAGGCATTCCTCAACCTGCGGCGTGATGTTGATAAACGCGCGCCGCGTCGGCACGTTGAACCATAGTTCCTTGCGATAGCTTTTCATTAATCACAAAAAAGCACAAAAGGCACAAGAGGCACAAGGAACAGAAAAGTAGCCCCGCCACCTTTCTACCTTTCTTGTGCCTCTTGTGCTTCTTGTGCTTCTTGTGCTTTTTTGTGGCTAAAACTAGTAAGTCGAAAGCGGTTGCATTTGCACGCCGAATACCTGCGGGTTCTCACCGACGATCGCGGCGGCGAAGAAACGCGGTACATAAAAGACACTCTCGCTCCTGAACGTCTCGTCGAGTTTGCTGCGGTCGGCAGTCAACGCACAGATACTGCAACGCTTGTTCTGTTCGTTGAGCAAGACTTTCAAGTCGCGAGTGGTTTTGCCGGCGCCGCGATTGTAAGCGAGGATCGCGAGCGCCTCCTTCATGGGATCGTTGGCGAAAACTTGCATGCTGTCTGTGATGTAGCGAGCGGCGGCATCAGCGGATTTTCCAACGTCCAGAAGTTCATCGACTGAAAGCCCGTAGCGCTCACCAGTCGAAGGGAGAAACTGAAACATGCCGAGCGCCCCCATCGGACTCGGCGAGTCGAGGTTCTTGTATTCGGATTCGATAAACGGCAGGTACAGGCCGAACAGCGGTGAGACATTGCGCGCCCTGAACGCAGCGATCAGCGCCGGCGCCTGAGCCTGGCCGCGCTCCAAAGTCGGACGCAAGTCGGCTCTGCCGCCACGTTCCTTATCGTTCTTGCCGAGTCGCTCGGCGTACAACGTCACAGCCTTCTGAATGTCTTTCTCAAAGTCTGCCGTGAATTCGTATTCGCTTCCCGACATCTCGCGCGCGATGCGCCGCGCTTGTTCGCCGACAAACACGAGCCGCTCGGCGCGCGACATGTCTACGTATTGTTTCCCCGGTGGAACGGTCTGGCCGCTGACGTGCAGGGCATTCAATGCCAGCACCACCACACTCGCCAGCGATAAAAGGGCTACTCTGGTTTTCATATGTTTTGTGACCTCCACATATTAAGCGAGATGCGGTGCAGAAACTGTTCATCGTGTACCGGCAAGCGAGAAAACACGACGAAAGTGTTCATGTGCGAACAAAAAACTTTCGCCTCTATTGATGCTAGAATTCGACGCGAATGAAGACGTTGACTGCGGACAACCTGACCGGTTTGCTCGTCGAATGGCGTGACGGAGATCAGGCCGCGCTCGACCGTTTGCTGCCGCTGGTTTACGACCAACTGCGACGCATCGCGCACCGCTACGTCCAACGCGAACGCGACGGTCACACGCTGCAAACGAGCGCTCTCGTGAACGAGGCGTATCTTCGTTTAGCCGATCAGAAAGTGGTTTGGCAAAACCGCGCCCACTTCTTCGCGGTGACCGCGCGCGTCATGCGCCACATCCTGATCGATCACGCGCGGCGCCGTCGTTACGCAAAACACGGCGGCGATGCTCGACAAGTTCCGATCGACGAAGCTGCGGCGATGTCGCTGGAACGCGCCGCTGAACTGATCGCACTGGAAGAAGCTCTTGATGAACTCGCGCAACTCGATCAACGCAAGAGCCGTGTCGTAGAACTCCGTTACTTCGGCGGCCTCAGTCTCGAGGAAACGGCGGAAGCATTAGACATCTCATTAATGACCGTGCGGCGTGATTGGCGTGCCGCAAAGGCGTGGCTCTATCGGCGTCTGAAAGAAACAGAATGAAAGCTGAGCGATGGCACGAGGTTGAAACCGTGTTGCAGGACGCGCTGGATCGTCCGCCGTTCGAGCGCGCCTCGTTCATTGAAGACGTCTGCGCCGGTGACGAAGAATTGAGAACCGAGGCCACAACTCTGATCGCCGCTTACGAAGAGGCGGGTGATTTTATCGAGCAACCCGCGATCGCACGCGATGCGTATGTCTTGTTGAGTGCTGAAACCGGCCGTGTGATTGGTCCATACAGAATTGTCGAGCGTCTCGGCGCCGGGGGAATGGGCGAAGTTTACCTGGCCCACGACACGAGACTCAGCCGCCTCGTCGCGCTGAAACTGTTGCCGGTTTATTTCGCTTCCGACGCGGCGCGGTTGCGGCGTTTTCAAAGCGAGGCGCGCGCGGCTTCGGCGTTGAATCACCCGAACATACTCACCATTTACGAAGTCGGCGAAAGCGATGGCGTCTATTTCATTGCGACGGAATTTATTGACGGAAAGACTATCGGCGAGTTGATGCGAGAGCCGCAGTTGTCGCTCGCGGAGATCCTGGATTGTGTCGAACAGGTAGCGTCAGCACTGGCTGTGGCACACGCTGCGGGAATCGTGCATCGCGACATCAAGCCCGAAAACATCATGCGGCGCGAGGATGGCTTGCTCAAGATTCTCGACTTCGGCATCGCCAAACTGTTGGAGCCCGCGAAGACGCAAGACGATCCACGCGAAACACAAACTGAAACGGGCCTTGTTTTGGGAACGGTCAATTACATGTCGCCCGAGCAGGCGCGTGGACTCTCAGTCGACGAGCGTACCGATATTTGGAGTCTCGGCGTTGTGCTTTATGAAATGCTCTCGGCACGGCTACCGTTCAATGGCGCCACGCGCATGGACACGATGGTGGCAATACTCGATCGCGAACCGGCGCGATTAGCTGAGATCGCGAACGAGCATGTTCGAGCCGCGCCGCTGTTGCAGTCGATCGTCGAGAAGTGTTTGTGCAAAGACGTTGCTGGTCGTTATCGCACCGTCAGCGAATTGCTGACCGATCTGAAAACTGCTCGCGAACAACTCGACGGGAAAGCCGAACGCGCGCATGAAAGTCGACCCAGAAGTTTAACCGCACGCCTGTCACCACGCTTCGTCTCGCTCGCCGCAATCGCCTTGCTGTTGGGGATCGCGATTACCGCAACTCTTCTTTACAGACGATCGGCAAGATTGCCTCAGCCTGCTGGCACGAACGCTTCAGCAGCCCGGCCACTAAAACTCTATTCGCAAATGAGCGAACCCGAACGTTTGCAATTCGTCACCGAGCAGGAACAACGTATCTCGAACATGATGGGCGAGCGTCCAGTGAAGCTTGACGACACTGCCGTTCGTTATCTCAAGACTTACGTGGACTACTATGCTGCGAGAATGACAGGTCCACCGGATCAAGACTCAGGCAGCATGATCGCGGTTTATGAACGCGCGCCTGCTTACGTTCCATTGATTGCTCGTTCATTCGCTGCGCGCAAAGTTCCGGTGATCATCGGGATCTATCTACCGGTAATCGAATCGGGATACCGTGCCTGTTCTGAAAGTCAGTTCGGAGCAAAGGGGCTTTATCAGTTCCTGCCGTCGACAGCGCAAAGCTACGGTGTTTCTCGTGCGGAGATGTGCGATCCGGAAAAGATGACGCCCGCCGCGGCTCACTACATTGCTGATCGAATGGCCGAGCTCGGTGAAGATTCGCAGAGCGTAACGTTGGTTCTGCTCAGCTACAACCGCGGCGCGGAATGGGTGCGCGACAGTCTGCGCCAACT
>DATELP010000076.1:0-12998 GCA_035276425.1 Pyrinomonadaceae bacterium | reverse complement strand
GCGTCGCGAGCAGATGGAGATTAACGCCGCCTCAGGCGAATCCAAGCCGAAGAAGCCCGAACAGCAATAGACAAGCTAAAGCTTGAACTCAAAACGCTATTTACCAGTGTGCAGTGACACGGCTTTCCACGTGCCGTTCTGGTTGACCAGCGTCAGCGTGTACCTGGTTCCCGTCGAAGCACGTCGAACAACCGCGGTGTCGCCGTAAAGCGAAATAGCTAATGCTGCGTCGCCCAATACGAACGCCTCGGCCGCGCCAGCTTTCTTTAACTCACCAATCACCTCATCTCGCGAGATCTCTTTTTCTGCGCCTACCGTCCACACAAATCCCGGATCGGTCAGGACATTAACGTTCTTGCTGTCGATATTGAGGAAGGCTTGACGAAGAGCAGCGGTTGCGGCTGATACCTGGGCCTTGCTCTCATCCGCCGTGCGCGGTATGCGTGTGGCTTGCCAGGCTACGACTTGCCACTTTCCGTTTCGCTTCACAAACGTGCCGCAATTCAGCAAATTTTGCACGTCTTTCGTCGTTCCGGTTTCCGTGGTTGCGACGAGTCGAAATGCAACGACCGCAGTGTCGCCGTACTGCTGAATGCGAATGTCTTCCGCCGTGTAAACGATCTTCGGATCGCCGGGTTTGGGAGCGGGCGCGGAACGCACGTCTTTCATGATCTCGGCTTTGGTGACGCGGCGTCCTGCCGAACGCGTGTAGATCAAATCTTCGGCCCAGAAACGATCGTGCATCGCCACATCGTTTACCCCTGCGCCAGCGAGAAAGTCGTTCAGCAGCTTCGTCAACTCCGCGGCATCAGGCGCGGGCTGAGTTGTTTGCGCTGCTACCGTCGACGCCATCAACAAAAACAAAACCACACACGACGTAAGTGTCTTCATAAATTCCTTTCTGTTACGATTCGAGCTATGCGAAACGTAATTGAGAGATTCCGGGAGCTTCACGAGTCCGGCTGCTTTGTAATACCTAATCCGTGGGACATAGGCAGCGCAGTTTACCTTCGTCATCTCGGCTTCAAAGCACTCGCGACGACCTCGTCAGGTTTCGCGTTCAGCCGAGGTATGCCGGACGACATTCGCTACGTTCAGCGCGATGCGGTGCTCGCGCATTTCCGCGAGATAGTTAACGCAACGCCGCTGCCGGTCAATGGTGATTTTCAAAACGGCCACGCCGATGAACCCGAACACGTCGCCGAGAACGTTGCGCTTTGTGTCGCAACGGGTGTCGCGGGTCTTTCCATTGAAGACTCGACTGGCGATGAGACTAAACCGCTCTACGATTTCGAACTCGCCGTCGAAAGAATCAAAGCCGCACGCCGCGCCATCGATCAGTCGGGTGAGCAGGTTGTTTTGACGGCACGTTGCGAAGCGTGGCTCGTGGGCGACAGCGATCCGTTCGCGACGTCGATCAAACGTTTGACAGCGTATGCCGAAGCCGGCGCCGACTGTCTTTACGCGCCCAGCGTAACAGCGAGCCCAAATGAGATCTCGGCGATCGTGCAAGCGGTCGCGCCAAGAGCGGTGAACGTGCTTGTGTCGAGCCCCAAATCGAATCTGACGGTCGCGAAACTCACTGATCTCGGCGTGCGTCGCATCTCCGTCGGCTCAGGACTCGCGCGAGCCGCGTGGAGCGCATTCATTCGTGCTGCCAGCGAACTCGCAAACGATGGCACGTTCGGAGGATTTGCCGACAGCGCGTCCGGAACCGAACTGAACAATCTGTTTCGCTAACAAACGTCACTGCACCAAACGTACTAACGCCGCCGCAAAGCTGATCCACGCATTCGTCGGCGCAAGGATGATCCGCAGCGGCTGCATGAGAATCAAGAACAACCCGCCCCACAGAAATGCCGGATGCAGCCGCCGGTGACGGATCGTATCGAATGTCACAAACACGATCAGCACCAGATCGGTCAAACCGAAAAACGCCAGTGGTCCACCAATGGTAATGAAACTAAGCGGAATGCGCGCGATGGCCGGCGTCAGCAGGTTGATCGCCGCCAGCAGCATGAGTCGCTTATGGATGTCGAGTCGCTTACGGTAGTAAAGCGCCGTGCCGATCAGGATCGCGAAGATCACCATGTCGCCGAGCGGAATGATTAGAAAAGGTAACGGTGGTGGATCAGCCGGCGACAGCAGACTCGGATTATTGATAAAGCGCGCCGCAGCGTAGAGCCCCGTCAATATTCCGACCACGAAAACGAGCGCCGCGAGACCAGCGCCAAGAACACCGAGACGCTGATGCAGTTTTGTTTTTCGTTTCGCCACCAGCGTTACCTGCACGATAAACAGTACAACCCACGCGGTCATGATCACGGCGTGTACGTGTACGATCAGATTCGGTAATGCGGGAGTTGCGAAGAAGCCTTTGAGATAGTAGGTGCGGCCAAAACCGGCCAGCACGATCAGAGGAAAGATAATTGCGGCCAACAAATAGAGTGGCCGGTCGCTGATGCGGCGGTGGAAGTTGGGGGTTGTCGCCATTGGGAGGTTCCTCTTATTAGTGGACAGGACTTTACAGAGTTCACAAGATTGCCTCAGAAAACAGCCATCTTGTCCATTTGTGCAAATCCTGTCAAAGACTTACAAACTGCGAGCGAGCTTGCCGTAAAAAGCGTAGTCAGCCTTTTCACCACTTACTTGCAGACGCCAGTTGCCGAAGTCTCCGGCGTTGTCGCAACCGTTGCCGCGGCCTTGTAACACCAGCACATACTTCGCCGGCGCGGCCATTCCCGTTTTGAAAATGCCGCTGCCCTTGATGTTGCCTTCGAGACGCCACTCTTTGTAAAGCAATGGACCACCGCCCGGACTGAGTTTGCCGTCGTGAATGTCTGCCGAGTGGTTCCACATCTTGTTCGGCAGCGGCAACTCCAGAGTGCCGGTGTTTGCGCCGGAACGGAATGTGAGGCGCCAGACGTTGCCGCTGAAAGCACCCTGTAACGTATAGCGCGACTGCGGCTGGTTTATGCCTAACGCGTCTTCGTCAAGACCGGCCTCGGTCTCGAAGAGAAACGCCGTGCGCGCAAACCGCATTCGTTTGAGTTCGGACAATGGGTGCTCGTCAAGGTCGACAATGCCACTGAAATAGTGGCCGGGATTTGAGCAGCATGCGCACGCCAGCGTGGCGATAGGTGACAAGAGTAAGACCGCAATCGCGGTCAGAAAAAGTGATGTTCTTGGTTGGGGCATAGTTTTTTCCGGAGACGTTTGCCTGCTCAGCCGTGGCAAACAGTCTCGCTGCTGACGTAAACTATCTCAGCGAAAGGCCAAAGTACAAACCGAGATGCCGACGATTCCACAACGCGATCTCTATCGCATGATCAACGAAGCCGGTGAACGTGGCGAACGCGTCGTCGTGGCGACAGTCGCACACACGCGTGGCTCAACTCCGCAGCAACGCGGCGCGAAGATGCTCTTTTTTCAGAACGGCGAAGTGGCTGGAACGGTCGGCGGCGGTTGCATCGAAGCGGAAGTTTGGGCTGAGGCGCAAACCGCCATGCGTTCGGGCAGTTCGGCGTTGCACCATTTCTCGCTCACCGCTGATGAAGCGAGCGAAGAAGGAATGGTTTGCGGCGGCACGATGGACATTTTCGTCGAGGTCTTAGGTGCCTGAGAATCTTTTAGCGAACTACAAAGCCAAGCATCAGCATCCGCTGAACCGGCTGACGCACAGCATCGGCATTCCGATGATCGTGCTTTCGCTGCCGGTTCTGTTTTTTAGTTGGCGCTGGGCGGTAGGATTGTTTGTGTTGGGTTGGATCTTTCAGTTCATCGGTCACGCGATCGAGGGTAATCAACCGGCCTTTTTCAAGAACCCCGTTTATCTCCTGATTGGACCACTCTGGTTGCTGCGGCGCGCAGCCTCGTCCGTCGGCTTAGTCAAAACAAATGTCAGACAAAAGTAAGCGGCCATCTTCGCTAGCAATTACGAAGAAGGTTGCTGAGCTACTCGAACGCGGCGACGCTGCGGTCGTGATCACGGTCGCGCGCGGTGAGAACGTTGGCGCGAAATTGGTGATTGATCAAGCCGGAACTGCGTTGGGAAGTTTGGGTGACTTGGATTTACTGGTCGGGCCGGAGGTTGCGAAGTTTCTTCAGTCACGCGACGAGACGCGATTGGTTAGCGTCAAGGATTTCGCGCCGGAGTTTCCTTTTGCCGGTGAGACGTCCCTTTTGTTTGAACGTTTGCAGGCGTCGCCGCGGCTGGTTGTGTGTGGCGCGGGACATGTCGGTGCGTCGTTGGCGAAGCTGGGCGCGTTTCTGGGTTATGAAACAACGCTGATCGACGACCGCGCCGAATTCTTGCAGCGCGATCGGTTTGCGAATGAAGAGATCGAATTGGTTGTGGCGAGTGATTGGGGTTCGGCTGTGCGCGAGGTGATCGGCAACGGGCGTGGCGTTTCGGTTGCCGTTGTGACGCGCGGTCACAGCGAAGACGAGCAATGTATGCGTGCGGTGATTGAGACGAGGCCGGATTATGTCGGACTGATTGGGAGTAAACGCCGCACGACGATCGTGATCGATCGGCTTCGCGAAGCAGGTGCGAGTGAGGAAGAGTTGCGCAAGATCAGGGCGCCGATCGGGCTCGACATGGGCGCGGTCAGTCCCGAGGAGGTCGCGCTCGCGATCGTCGCGGAGATCGTTGCTGAACGTCATGGCGCCGCGGGCGGCTCACTCTCCGCGTGGCGACGTAAGTAATCACGGCGCGTTTTGAGTTCAAGCCTTAGCTTGTCTTGAGCAGGCAGCCTAAAGGCTGAACTCAAAACTCTTAAACAGATGACCAGTGAAGTTGCTCCCGCAGTAAGCCCCAAGCCGGTCACGAGGCGGAGCGGAATGTTCCGTGCGCTCTCGCATCGCGACTACCGTCTCTTCTGGATCGGCGCTTTCCTTTCAAACATCGGCACGTGGATGCAGGCGGTGGCCCAGGGCTGGCTCGTCCTGTTACTCACCAACTCCGCGTTTTGGTTAGGACTAGACGGATTCATGGCCACCGCGCCGGGATTTATTTTCACGCTGCTCGGCGGCGTGTTCGCGGACCTGATCGATCGCCGCCGGTTACTGCTTTACACGCAAGTTGTCGCCGGCATCACGGCGATAGTCCTCGCAACGCTCGTGTGGACAAACGTAGTCAACCGTTGGATGGTCCTCGGCTTTTCGTTCGTCACCGGTTGTTGTATGGCGCTGGCAAGCCCGTCGTTTCTGGCGATGACTTACGATCTCGTCGGCCGCGAAGACCTCGCGAACGCGATCGCGATGAACTCGACGCAGTTTCAGCTCTCGCGTGTCGTTGGACCAACGTTGGCCGGCGTGGCGTTTCACTTATTCGGCCTCGCGGGTTGTTTCTTTGCGAACGGCGTTTCGTTCGTGGCGGTCGTGGCTGCGCTTTGGGTCGTACGGCCGGAACGCAAGATCATCGCGACCCACTCCGTTAAAGATCGCCGCGCTTTATGGCACGACCTCATCGACGGCTTTCGCTACGTGCGCAACCGGCCGCGCGTGTCGGCACTATTGTTGTTGTCGGGGATCAACAGTCTCTTCGGTGCGCCTTACTTCACGCTCGTTCCGATTTACGCGCGCAATATCTTTCACCTCGGCGAAACCGGACTCGCACTGATGATGGGAACGTCCGGCGCGGGCGCGTTCATGGGCGCACTGCTCGTCGCTTACCTCGGCGACTTCCGGCGCAAAGGCTGGCTCGTAGTTGGCGGCTCGATTGCCTTCGGCGTCTGTATTGCAGCTTTCGCGCTCTCGCCGCGATTGACGATGTCGCTGGCGTTTCTGTTTGGTCTCGGGTTTTCGCTGGTCGTTTGCGTTTCGACCATCAACACGCTGCTTCAGAAACTGGTCACCGACCAGATGCGCGGGCGCGTGATGAGCATGTTTATCCTCTCGTTCATGGGTACAATGCCCATCGGAAACATCGTCGCGGGTACGGCCTCGAACCACTTCGGCCCGCAACACACTTTGGCGACCGGCGGCATCATAGTAGCGCTCGTGGCCACCGGAGTCGCGATTTTTAACAAACGCCTGCGCGATTTGCATTAACCGGTTGCGCTAAACTGCGCGCAAGAAGCTCCCCAACCTACCGTTCTAGCTCTGGTCATAGGGTTAACTTTCTTTCTGTGGAGATGCGTATGCCAGTCCGAACCAGCCTGATCCGTGTCCTCGTCCTCTTGGCAATTTGTTTGGGAATTACGTCGATCGCCAGCGCTCAGGGAGTAATCGTTCCCGGGCCGTGCCGCCGCTGTCCGACTCCGCCAATCGTCGAGCGACCGGTGAATCTGCCGCGCGCGCTGCCCGTTAAATCAATCAAGATCGACACCAAAATCAGTTCGCAGGTCGCGACGACGCACGTCGAACAGGTGTTTCGCAACAACACGCAGTTCACGCTCGAAGGCACCTACTTCTTTCCGATTCCCGAGACGGCTTCGATAGCTGAGTTTGCGATTTGGGAAGGAGACAAGCGGCTGGTTGGCGAAGTCAGGACGCGCGAGGAAGCGCGGCGCATTTACGACGAGATCGTGCGGCGCCAGCGCGACCCGGGTCTGCTCGAATACGCCGGCAAGGACTTGTTTCAGGCGAGCATCTTCCCCATTCCGCCGAATTCGGACAAAAAGCTGGAAATTACTTACACGCAGGTCGTGCGCGCTGAAGGAGGAACTGTTTCGTATCGCTATCCACTCGGAACCGGTCGCCAGATGGTAGAGATCGGTTCCGTTGCAGGCAAGGTTGAAGTCGAGAGCAAGGACCCGTTGCGCAACGTCTATTCACCGACGCACAGCATTGACGTGAAGCGCGCCACGGATCGGCGTTCAGTCGTGTCCTTCGAAAGCGCGAGCGGTAAGGAAGCGCAGGACTTTCAACTCTTCTACACCATTTCGAAAGAAGACTTCGGCCTGACGCTGTTAACGCATCGCGAACCCGGCAAGGACGGCTACTTCCTGCTGATGATCTCGCCGAAAGAAGACTGGGCCGATCAGGAATACTCAGCGAAGGACGTCGTTTTCGTGGTCGACACGTCGGGTTCGATGGCCGAGGAAGGGAAGATGGAAAAGGCGCGCTCCGCTTTGCTCTACGGCGTGCGTATTTTGCGGCCGCAGGATCGCTTCAACGTGATTTCGTTTGCGGGTGAAGAACGTTTGATGGAAGCGGGATTGATCGCGGCTGACGAGAAAGGCCGCCAGCGTGGCGAAGCGTTTGTCAAAGGTTTGAAACCGGTCGGCGGAACGAACATCAACGGATCGCTGGTGGCGTCGCTGGCTCAGTTTACGGAGAACAATCGTGAGCGTCCAAAGATCATCGTGTTCATGACCGATGGTTTGCCGACAGTGGGAACGACTAACGTTGCACAGATTGTCGAGAACGTGCGCAAGGCGAGCAAGCCAGGCGTGCGGCTGTTTACGTTTGGTGTTGGTTACGACGTCAACACGGCGCTGCTCGACAAACTGGCGGCGGAAAACGGCGGCGTGGCGGATTACGTCGAGCCGAAGGAAGATCTCGAAGTGAAGGTTTCGAGTTTCTTCTCGAAAGTGAACTATCCGGTGTTGACGGATCTCAAGCTCGACATGGGTGGCGCGCGAACTGATCTTGTTTACCCGCGCGGTATTCCTGATGTGTTTCGTGGTTCGCAAGTGACCTTGATTGGACGCTACAGCGGAGACGCGAATCTCGAATCAGTGCGGCTGACGTTGAACGGTCAATCGGGTAACTCGGCGCGCACTTATCATTACGACAATCTCGCTTTTCCGCTGCGCAACGAGGACAACGACTACCTGCCGCGTTTGTGGGCGACACGTCGCGTGGGTTGGTTGATGGAACAGGTGCGCAGCAACGGCGAGCAGAAAGAGTTGCGCGACGAGATCGTCGATCTCGGAACGCGCTATGGAATCGTGACGCCGTACACGTCGTACCTGGCGACCGATGGCTCAGAGGTGAGTCGCGCGAATGTGACGAACCTGACGCCGCAGGAACGAAGGGCTAATTTCGGGTTTATACGTCGTCCCCCGAAGGATGCAGCGCCAGGCGGCGCGTCGGCGAATGCCCCGCAGCCCTCCGCCTCACCTGAGTCGCTCAACACCGCGCCGGCGACAATCGGGCTCAGTTCCGGCGCGATCGCGGTTCAGGAAAGCAAGCGTGCGCGCGAGCAGCAGGACGCCGCGAAGCTGAAAGAAGAAGCGCGAACCGATGCCGTGCGGCGTGTTGGCGGCAAGACGTTCTATCTGATCGAAGGCGTGTGGACTGACTCGGAATTCAAGCCGGAGAGTAATCTTCCCGAAACGAAGTTGACCTTCGGCAGCGACGAATACTTCGCCTTGCTGAAGCAGCAGCCGAAACTGGCGAGTTTCTTCTCGCTGGGCGAACGCGTGGTGGTCGTCTTCGAAGGCCGCGTCTACCGCGTTTCCGGATCTGCGTGATCGGCGCAGTTTGTGGTAAGGTACAGAACCACAAATGAACAGCCGAGCCCCAAGATACGTCGTTTTTTTCGCCGCTGTGTGTGTCCTGTTCGCGATTGCGGGGTCCGCGAAAGCTCAATCGGGCTGGACCCCGATTAAACTCAACACCGGCGGAAATGATCTCAACACCGTCTATTTCATTGATAGCAAACGCGGCTGGGTCGGCGGCGATGGTGGATTCCTGAGCCGCACCGATGACGGCGGGCAATCCTGGGTGCGGCAAACGGTCAGCACGAAAGCGGCTATCAACGACATCTACTTCCGCGACAAAGAGGCCGGGTTCTTCCTCGCCGGAAACTCAATCTTCGTCACCCGCGACAATGGCGCGACCTGGAATCAGTTAAAGATCTTCTCGCCCGAAGAGTTCGACGGCGCCGACATCGAACTCTACAGCGTTCGCTTCTCGAGCAAGAAAAAGGGCTGGGTCGTCGGCTCAGTCAGCAAAAAAGATCGCATCATCGACAGCGTCCTCGTCTACACGGACGACGGTGGCGAAACGTGGCGGCGTCAACGCGCGCCGAGCCGGACCGAACTGATCCACATCGACTTTGTCAGTGACAAACGCGGCTGGATTGTCGGCGACGGCGGCACGATTCTTTTCACACGCGACGCCGGACAGAGTTGGACGAAACAGAACGCCGGTGTTAACGGCACGCTTTATCACGTCGACTTTCGTAACGACAAGAAAGGTTGGGTCGTGGGCGAGCGCGGCGTGTTGTTAACGACGACCGACGGCGGTGAAACGTGGTCGCCGGCGCCGACGAATGTAAACGTAACGCTGCTGAGCGTGCAGTTTCTCGACGACGACGAGGGTTGGGCGATTGGGCGTGGCGGCACGATCCTGCGGACTGGCGACCAGGGACGCACGTGGACAGTCCAGCAATCACAAACGAAGCAAAACCTTTACTCGCTGCATTTCAACAAAGGTGTCGGTTGGACGGTCGGTGGGGAAGGCATTGTCCTGCGCTACGAGCGCGACTGAAGCCGCAAAGAAGCACAAGAAAGGTTCTCGTAAAATCCCAAGTACTACTTGTGCCTCTTCGTGGCTCAAAACAAAACGCCCGGTATGGCCGACATACCGGGCGTAAATCACAGGAGGAACCGAGTGTTATGGTCGTCGCTATCCTTGCGGCGATCCGTTTAACCTCGTGCCTTCGATGTAAAGCTGGTATTCAGGGTTGCTTTCACTCGTCTTTGCTCCCGGTAAAGGGAAGCGAAGGCGAGTTTTGCAGTTTTAGCGTGCCTTCGGTCTGGTCACCGTGGAAACGAGCCACGATTTCCGCCTCGACAGAATGTCCGTCCATCTCCAAAAGCGTGGTCTTGTGAAACGAATTATCGGTCACATCAACAACGCCCAAATCCGCATTGCCCATTTCCGAGAGAATCTTCGCGGCAAAACCTGAACCTGCTCGTTCGAGCGTCAGCGTGGCCGGAATGCTTTGCCCGAGCGGCGTCTCGACTTCGATCGACCACGAACCCAGAAGCTTGGTCCTCACAGGCGCGTCCAAAGATTTTCGTTTGCCACTCGTGCTGTAGATCTCGATGTCGCCCACGTACGGCTTGATTTGCTCGACAATGTTTGCGCCGTCGCCCACCACGATCACCGCCGCTTCATCAGGCTTTACATACTGGCTCGCGACTCTTTGAATTTCAGCGACCGTCACCGCCTGTACGCGCTCGCGATAGTGTTCCAGGTAATTGTCCGGCAGATTCAACATTTTGATCTGCACGAGTTGATCCGTGAGTCCTTCCTGCGTCTCGAGCCGGATCGGAAACACGCCGGTCAGATACGACTTCGCATCGCTGATCTCTTTGTCGGAAACCAGGTCCGTGCGGATGCGGTTCAGCTCGTAGAAAAATTCTTTCAACGAATCGCCAGTGACGGGCGTTCGCACTTCCGCAGTCGAGCGAAACGTGCCGGCAGTTCTGCGGGCGTCGAGATTCGAATAAGCGCCGTAGGTGTAGCCCTTTTCTTCGCGCAGGTTCATGAACAGCCGCGAAGAAGCGTTCGCGCCGAGCACCGTGTGCATCAGCAGCATGGGAAAGTAATCAGGACTGGTGCGCAGGATTCCGGTGTTGGCGATGACGATGTTCGACTGCGCGGAGCCGGGCCGATCGACGAGATACGCCGTACGTTTGTTTCGCACTGGCGGCGCGGGAAAGTTCGTCACCAGATCGGCGCCGCGTTCCCACGTCGAAAACAACGACTCGAGCCGCTGCACCATCTCTTCGTGCTTAACATTGCCGACCACGATGAACACCGCACTGTTCGGTACAAACTTCTCGCGATGAAACCTGACAAATTCGTCGCGCGATGCACGATCGATCGATTCCGGCGTGGGCGCCACAACCGAGTACGGGTGCGAGCCAAACATCACGCGCGCCACCATCTCACTCGCCAAAAACGTAGGCTGCGCACGTTGCTGCCGCAGACTCTCCTTCGTGTTTTGCTTCGCGAGTTCGACTTCGTTCTCCGGAAACGATGGCTGCAACACGATCTCGGCCATCAAATCGAGAATCTGTTCGTTGAACGACGCCAGTGCGGAAGCAGCGACGATCGTGTAGTCAGAATTCGCACCGGCCGAAAGACTCGCGCCAATACGCGCAACCTCGTCGGCGATCTCGCGACTGGTTTTTGATTCAGTTCCTTCCGGCAGTAGCCCGGCCATCAAATCCGTAAGACCCGGCAACTCGGGTGGATCGAAAGCACCACCAATGCGAAAAGCCAGCCGGTAACTGATCAACGGCAAACGGTTGTCTTCGACAACGACGAGCGTGAGTCCATTAGAAAGCACGGTCTCATGCGCCGCGGGAATAGTGATTGGTCTTGGTGGTAGCGGCGCAGGTGGCTGGCTACGAAAGATTTCTGGTTGACTCATAAAGATGCGTCTGCGGGATCCTTTGGCTGTTCCGGAACATCGGTCGGTTTCAATTGGGGAACGTCCGTGTGTACAGGCGACTCGGGTTCGGCTGCCGGCACTCCCGTCACCTGCGGCGCCGGCGACGCGGGCTGCTGCGCATCGGCGGGCGGCTGCGGTGAAGCGGCTGCTTCTTCGGCTTCCGACGGCGCGGGCACGATGTCCAGCACGACACGGTTTGGACTATCAAGATATTTCGCGGTTGCTCGTTTGATGTCCGCGGCGTTCACGTTCAAGTAATGGTCCAACTCGGAATCGACCAGGTGCGGATCCGAATCGTAAAGCGCATATTCCGCGATCCGTTGCGCGCGGTACATCGTCGACTGCCGGCCACGCACGGCGTCGTTGCACAAGGAATTGCGCAGTTTCTCCATTTCGGCGTCGGTTGGGCCATCGTGCGCGATTCGTTTGATCTCGTCGAAGATCTGCTCGCGAATAACGTTCACGTCCTCGCCGGGTTTTGGCAGCGCGAAGAGGTAAAGCGCCGATGGACCACGGCGTTCGTCGACGCCGCCTTCGATCGACACGACCGATTCGTCGCCCTTCACCAGCTTCTGATAAAGCCGCGAACTGTCGCCTTCAAACAGCAACGTGCCCGCCAGCGACAGCGCATAAAAATCGGGCGTACGTCTCACGGGAATCTTCCAACCGATAACAAACGCCGGCGCAGGCGCTAGCGGATCGTGAAACGTCTCTTCATTCACCGCGACGTGTTCAGTTTCCGAAACGTCGACTGGAGGCGGTAACGGTTGCGACGGAATGTTGCCGAAGTATTTGTCTGCCAGTGCGCGCGCCTCGGCGTAGTCGAAATCGCCGACGACTGTCATTACCGCGTTGTTTGGCGCGTAGTAAATCCGGAAAAACTCGCGCACGTCGTCAATTGTCGCGGCGTCGAGATCTTCCATCGAACCGATTGTCGAGTGTGCGTTTGCCGGATTCGTGAAGATCAACTCGTTCATGCGCAGAAACGCACCCACGTACGGTTGATTGTCATAACGCAACCGCTTTTCTTCCTGCACGGCGTGGCGCTGGTTGTCGAGGTTCTCCTGCGTGACTTTCAGCGAGCGCATGCGATCGCTTTCGAGCCAGAAAGCCAGCGGCAGGTAGTTTGACGGCAACGTTTCGAAGTAGTTGGTTCGTTCGCTCGAGGTGGTCCCATTCATGGTGCCACCGGCGTTGAAGATGTACTGGAAGTGAGCCGCCTTCGGAACGTTCTCCGAACCTTGAAACATCATGTGTTCGAAGAGGTGCGCGAAACCGGTGCGGCCTTCGCGTTCGTTGCGCGAGCCGACGTCGTAATAGACGGCTATGGAGACGACTGGAATCGCACGGTCGGGACTCAAAACCACGCGTAAACCATTGGCCAGAGTGAATACTTCGATCGGTGTAGGTGGTAAATGAAACGTGTCTGCCACGGTGTTGTTTTCTCTATACAGGAACAAAGACGTGCTTTACCGCTTGAGAGGAGACTGGTAAAGCACTGCTTTGGGGGGTGGTTAATTTGGTTGTGCCCGACAGTGCGGGCACGCGTTTAGTTTAGTTCGTGAGTCAAACCTTGTTGTCGGCGATTAGGCCGCGGAGTTCAGCTCGCAGTCGTTCGATCTCAGCGAGTTTTTGT
>DATELP010000075.1:0-15759 GCA_035276425.1 Pyrinomonadaceae bacterium | reverse complement strand
GGGCGAAGAGCGCCTGTGGCGTGCGTTTCAAGTGAACAGCGATCTCGGTCAGGTTGCGTGCCAGCCGTTTGCCGGTGCGTACGTAAAACGGCACGCCGGACCAGCGCCAGTTAGAAACGCGAAATTCGATTGCCGCGAAGGTTTCCGTCTCCGAATTATTAGCGACGTTTTCCTCCTCGCGATAACCCTTTGCCTTTTCACCCTCGATCTCGCCTGGTCCATAACGCGCGCGCACTGTGCGCTCCGCGATTTCATCCGGCTTCAAACGCCGAATCGATCGCAACACCTGCACCTTTTCTTCACGCACCGAGTCGGCTTCAAACGCGACCGGCGGCTCCATCGCCGTCAACGTCAGCAGTTGCAACAAGTGATTCGCAACCATGTCGCGCAGCGCGCCCGACTCCTCGTAATATCCCGCGCGACTGCCGACACCCGCCATTTCCGCAGCAGTGATCTCAACGTAATCGACGTAATTGCGATTCCAGATCGGCTCAAACATCGTGTTGCCGAAGCGAAACACGAGTATGTTCTGCACGGTGTCTTTACCGAGGTAATGATCGATGCGATAGATCTGACTCTCGGCGAACACTTCCGCGAGCTTGGCATTCAACGCGCGCGCCGATTCGAGATCCGTTCCGAAAGGCTTTTCAATGACGATGCGGCTCCAGTGCTTGTCGTCCTGCTTTGCGAGTTGTGCTTTACCGAGGCCGTCGATTATTTCGTCCGCAAGGGACGGAGGCGTCGCGAGATAAAACAGATGACTCGGGCTCGCGCCGTCGACAGCTAACTCTTCAAGACGCTTCGCCGTGTTGAGATAAGTGTTGTCGTCGTCCAGTTCGCCGACGATGTAGTTGACGCGTTGCGCAAACTTGCGCCACTCCTCGTCGTCGCTGTCACTGAGATTTGCGTACTCGACCAGCGCCTGACGCACAAACTCGCGATACTCGTCGTCGCTCATCGGCGAACGGCCAACGCCGAGAATTTGCACACTCTCGAGACAGCCTTCGGCTTTCAAATCCCACAACGCCGGCATCAACTTGCGTCGCGTCAGATCTCCGGTCGCGCCGAAGATCACCATCACGCACGGTTCTGCCTTCGGCAAACTCGGCGTTTCCATCTGCACCGGACTCGGTTCTACCATTACTGTTGCCATTGACTACTCCCTCGTTTATAGCCACAAAAAGGCACAAATGTATTCACAAACTTTTGTGCTTCTTTGCGGCCCTACTTCGTTCTTTCGACGTGGCCGCCAAACTGAAACCTCATCGCCGAGAGCACCTTGTTTGCAAACTCGGCTTCGCCTCTCGAACTGAATCGTTGAAACAGCGCCGCGCTCAACACCGGCACCGGCACGCCTTCTTCAACCGCCGCGTTGATGGTCCAACGCCCTTCGCCCGAATCAGACACGTGACCCGCATAACCCTCAAGATTCGGATGCTCCGCGAAAGCAATCGCCGTCAGGTCGAGTAGCCACGAAGCGACGACGCTGCCGCGCCGCCAAAGCTCGGTGATGTCGGCGATGTTGAAATCGTAACGGTAGTGTTCGGGATTGCGAAGCGGCGACGTTTCCGCGTCGGCAGTTCGCTCTTCGTTACCTTCGTTCGCGTGGTGCAGAACGTTGAGACCTTCGGCGTAAGCGGCCATCAAACCATACTCGATCCCGTTATGGACCATCTTCACGAAATGTCCCGCGCCGGATGGACCACAGTGCAAGTAGCCTTCGGTTGCGGTACTGGAACCGGGCTCGCGTCCGGATGTCGGCTCAATCGTTCCGGCGCCCGGTGCGAGCGCTTTGAAGATCGGATCGAGATGACTCACGACCTCCTTCTCGCCACCGATCATCTGGCAGTAGCCGCGTTCGAGTCCCCACACGCCGCCGCTCGTTCCGACGTCAACGTAATGAATGTTTTTGGCTTTCAACTCTTTCGCACGGCGAATGTCGTCGATGTAATACGAGTTGCCGCCGTCGATGATTATGTCGTCGGCATCGATCATCGTGGTGAGTTCGTTGAGTGACTCGTCGACCCGCGCCGCGGGTATCATCAACCAGATCGCCCGCTGACGATCCAGCTTTTTCACCAAATCCTCTAGCGACTCCGCGCCCACGGCGCCCTCAGCCACCAGACTCTTCACGTTGTCCGCGTGGTGATCGTAGACCACACACTGATGCTTCGCGCGCAGCAGCCGCTTCGCCATATTCGCGCCCATGCGCCCTAACCCGATAATTCCGATTTGCATTAGTAAGCTCCTTGCGTATTAAACTGTGGCCGATCTTACTCCAAGCTTTAGGAGCCCTCCACATGAGACACCTGAGTCTGGTTTTAGTCTTTATTTTTGTCGTTCCTGTCATGGCGCAGCGAGCGCCCGTGTTGCCGCCGGATCGCATCGTCGATCTGTCGTACCCGTTCGACGCATCGAGCGTCTATTGGCCCACGGCCGAACCGTTCAAACTCGACACCGATTTCGAGGGCGTCACCGACAAAGGCTATTTCTATTCGGCGTACAGATACTCAGCCGCGGAACACGGCGGCACGCATCTCGACGCGCCTGTGCACTTCGCGAAGGGACGTCACACGGTTGATGAGATTCCGTTGGAGCAGCTAATGGGTCCCGGGATTGTGATTGACGTGACGAGTCAGTGTGCGTCGAATGCCGATTACCTGGTCAGCGTTGCTGACATTCAGAACTGGGAACGGCGCAACGGACAAATCGCACGTGGCACGATCGTTCTGCTGCGCACGGGATTTGGAAAACGTTATCCGGATCGGAAGTCTTACCTGGGAACGGACGAACGCGGCGCGGATGCGGTCGCGAAGCTTCACTTTCCCGGACTCGATCCGGCAGCGGCGCGCTGGCTAACACAGAATCGCGCGATCAAAGCGATAGGCTTGGACACGGCGAGCATCGACCGCGGACAGTCGACGCTGTTTGAGAGTCATCGTATTTTGTTTGAGAAGAACATTCCGGCGTTTGAGAACGTCGCGAATTTGGACCAGTTGCCGGTGAAGGGTTTTTCGGTGATTGCGTTGCCGATGAAGATCAAAGGGGGCAGCGGCGGGCCGTTGCGGATCGTCGCGTTTATGTGAAGTTATGGAATTGAAAGTTTTTGAGAGTCCGGCGGAAGTGGCGCGTGCGGCGGCGCAGTATTGGGTTGATTTGAATCCGAGGTCCGTAGCTTTGTCGGGTGGTTCGACGCCGCGTGCGTTGTACCAACTACTCGCGGATCCGAACGAGCCGTTTCGCGAACAGATCGCGTGGGACAAAACGCACTTCTTCTTCACCGACGAACGTCACGTCCCACCCGATAACGCGGACAGCAACTATCGCATGGTGAACGAA
This sequence comes from Pyrinomonadaceae bacterium, assembly GCA_035276425.1. GTDB lineage: Bacteria > Acidobacteriota > Blastocatellia > Pyrinomonadales > Pyrinomonadaceae > PSRF01. The sequence continues at coordinate 12,420 of DATELP010000075.1, read as the reverse complement.
GCGATGCTCTCACGCGTGCCCATTCCACCTGAGAACATCCATCGCATCCCCGCGGAAAATCCCGTCGCTGAAGACGCCGCCAAAGCCTACGAAACCGATCTGCGCAAATTCTTTGGCGAAGCCATTCCTGCCTTCGATCTCATCTTCCTCGGCATCGGCGAAGAGGGTCACACAGCTTCACTCTTTCCTTATTCACCAGCACTCAAAGAAACAAAACGTTTAGTCGCAGCACCGTGGGTTGAAAAGTTAAATACTTATCGAATAACGATGACGTTGCCGGTTTTGAACAACGGAAAGTCGGTGGTGTTTCTTGTCACTGGAGCGTCCAAGGCGGAGATCGTAAAAGAGGTGATGAAGACAGATAAAAAACCGGATCTTTATCCCGCTCAGGCGATCTCGCCGACCAGCGGCATAGTGTCATGGTTCATGGATAAAGCAGCCGCACGCCTCTGCTCGACCAGCAACTCTTCAAACGCGCCAGCCGACAGCGACTTCGAAAACAAAAATCCCTGAACCACATCGCAACCTAAAGAACTCAGATACTGAAGCTGTTCCTGTGTCTCGACACCCTCAGCAATCACCGTCAAATCCAGCGCGTGGCCCAACGTGATGATCGCGCGCACGATCGCCGTGTCGTGCGGATCTTTGCAAACATCCGACACGAACGTCTTGTCGATCTTCAACGTGTCGATCGGAAAACGCTTCAAGTAATTCAAAGATGAATATCCGGTGCCGAAATCGTCAATCGCTACTCTGATCCCCATCAACTTCAACTCGTGTAACTTCTCAATCGCCTGCTCCGGCTCCTTCATGATCGAACTCTCAGTCAACTCCAGTTCCAACCAGCGCGGATCGAGATTCGTTTCTTTCAAGATCTCCGATACCGACGCGATGAACGACGGCTGCTGAAATTGACGCGCCGAAAAGTTAACCGAAAGACGCATCGGCGCGAGTCCTTTATCCTGCCACTCCATGTTCTGCGCACACGCCTTGCGCATCACCCAATCGCCGAGCGCGATGATCAAGCCACTGTCTTCAGCCAGCGGCACAAACTCACTCGGATAAAGCATTCCGAGACTCGGGTGACGCCAACGCACCAACGCTTCCATGCCCACCAGATGAAAATCGGGAATCGTTACCTGCGGTTGGTAATGAACGATGAACTCTTCGCGCTCGAGCGCACCGCGCAGATTGCTTTCGAGCTGGAGTTGCTTGAGCGAGCGCGTCGTGCCGCCCGCGGTATAGAACTGAAAGTTGTTGCCGCCTTCCTCTTTAGCCCGATCGAGCGCGGCGCTCGCGCTCTTCAACAACCCCGACGTGTCGCGATCGTCGGTCGGATAGAGACCGATGCCGATACTGGTGGAAATGAACAGCTCATGATCGTCGTAAAGAAACGCCTGATCGAGAACTTCCTTGATCGCGCGAGCGGCATTCGCCGCATCCTGCGCGCGGGAGATCTGCGTCAACAGAATCGCAAACTCGTCGCTGCCAAACCGCGCCACCGTGTCGCTCTCGCGCACGCAACTCGTCAAACGTTGCGCCACTGACTGCAACAATCGATCGCCGGCGGTGTAGCCCAACGAGTCGTTGATCGTCTTGAAGCGATCGAGATTGAGCAACAGCACCGCGTGCATCTGATCGGTGCGTCGCGAATAGGCAATCGCCTGTTTGAGTCGATCCTTGAAGAGCACCTGGTTTGGCAGATCGGTGAGCGCGTCGTGATAGGCGAGATGGTTGAGTTTCTCGTGTGTCTGCCTGTTCTGCGAGAGATCGACGACGAAGCACGCGATCTCCTCGTCGTGCAACGCGGCGCCGAAGAGCACGGGAATCGTCACGCCGTTGTTGCTAACGAGGTCTTTCTCAAACGGCGCGCACGCACCGAATGCCATCAGTTTCTCAAACGCTTCTTCGTCGAGACGATGATGTTCGAGCGAAGTCAGGTCGCGCAGATTCGCGGGCAGATCGTCGCGCGTGTAGCCCACGAGGTTCAGAAAACTTTCATCCGCGCTGATGATCTTGCCGCCGAGATCGGTGAAAAGAACGCCGATCAAATTAGTATCCGTGAAGCGCCGCAGTGCCGCGTCCAGACGACTCTCGTAGTTGTCGAAGGTCATGATTGAGTTTTCCGAGAAGGTGAGTAGGCAAGAAGGGTTGGCCGTCAACCCAAGCCACAGACTAACACAGAAAGACACGGGCTTTCACCAACATTTTTGGTCAGTCCGTGTCAGTCTGTGTTCGTCTGTGGCTTATAGTCGTTCCGTGATGTACTTCGTCATGAGGCCGAACAGGTGCCGCTGCGTTCCCGGACCTTCGTAGATTCCGTGTGAACGGTTCGGATACGACATCATCGAAAACTGCTTGTTCGCCGCGATCAGCGCGTTAATGAGCTCTTCGGTGCCCTGGTAATGCACGTTGTCATCGCCCGTGCCGTGAACGACCAGCAGGTTTCCCTTCAACTGATTGGCAAACGTGACCGGCGAACTCTGCTTGTATTCTTCGGGATGGTCCTGCGGCAGCCCGCAGTAACGCTCCTGGTAGATCGTGTCGTAGTAACGAATGTCCGGTACCGGCGCGACCGAAACGCCCGTTTTGTAAACATCGCCGTAGCGAAACATCGCGTTGAGAGTGGACGAACCGCCACCGCTCCAACCCCAAATACCAATCCGCGCCGGATCGACAAACGGCCACTTCGCAACCGCACGCGCGGCCGCCGCCTGATCGCCTGAATTAACGACGCCCATCTTGCGATAAATGATCTTTCGCCACGCGCGGCCACGCGGAGCTGGCGTGCCACGATTGTCGACGCTCATCACGATATAGCCCTGCTGGGCCAACATCGTGTGCCACAACCGATCGCGACCGCCCCAACGATCGAGCACGGTCTGTCCCCACGGCTCGCCGTAAACATGAAACAGCACCGGATACTTCTTCTGCGGATCGAAGTCCGGCGGCTTGATCATCCAGCCGTCAAGTTGCACGCCGTCGCCGATGTCGACTTTAAAAAACTCAGTCGCTGTTGGTTTCAACTTGCCGAGCCGTTCCTGCACTGCTTTGTTGTCGATCAACGTGCGTGCGACTTCATGTTGCGGCAGACGCACGACGTCAGTCACCGGAACCGTATTGAACGTTGAATAATAATGAATCGCGTAGTCGCCGCGTGGTGAAACGTCATAGCCGTGAATGCCGGGCGCGTTCGCCGGTGTGAGTCGTTCTTCTTTGCCGCTGCCGTCAACCTTAACGCGATAGAGGTAACGTTGCGTTGCGTTCTCAGGTGACGCGAGAAAGTAGAGCCAACCGTTTTTCGCATCAACGCGCTCGACGCTGATGACGTCGTAGTTTCCCGGTGTGATCAGTTTGACGTCCTTGCCGTCGTGCGAAACAGAATAGATGTGACGCCAGCCATCGCGTTCACTCGCCCATAAAAATCGCTTGCCGTTATCGATCCACTCAATGTCGCCGCGCGCGATGCCGGTCTTGTCCCAATCTATGTCGCCCCACGCGATATCAACCCATGCTTCGTCTTTCTCCGTCAGGATCGGATTCACTTTGCCGGTACGCGCGTCGCCGATCATCACGATGTTTGTGTCCTGACGGCGATTGAGTTGCTGAATCACGACTTCGTCCGCACCGGCCCATTCCATGCGCGGCAGATAGTTGTTGCGCGGATCGCCGGGAACCTCGAACCAGCGTGTTGGACCACCATCCGCGCTGACGACGCCGACGCGCGCGGCGGAGTTTGTTTCGCCCGCTTTCGGATAAGGAAAAGAGATGACGACCGGATACAGATTGCTCGTGTTGTCGATCATCTGCATCTCTTTTACGCCTTCTGAGTTGAGTTGCCAGTAGGCGATCTGCTTGCTGTCCGGGCTCCAGCGGAAACCGTCACGGCAGAAGAGTTCTTCTTCGTAGACCCAATCAAACGTGCCGTTCACGATGTAGCGCGCGCCGTCGGTGGTGAGCTTTGTGATCTTGTTATCGCTGAGATTTTCGACGTAGACGTTGTTTTCACGCACGTAGGCCGCGCGTTGACCATCGGGAGAAAACTTCGCAAACATCAGCGATGACGGTTTCGCATCGGGACCGCCGAGTTTGCGCAACGAGTTGTTCTTGAGATCGAGCACCCAGTAATCGCCGCGCGTGTTGCTGCGCCAAACGCGTTGCGAGTTGGTGAAGATGAGTAGCTTTTGTTCGTCGCCCGCGATGGCAAACTCCTCGATCGCTAACGGGTCTTTCGCACCTGTGGGAATCAGTTTTTCTGCCGACACTTTTACGGTGCGATTACCGGTCGCGGCGTCGTAGCGCACGATGTCGACGGAGTTTTGTTTCGTTGCTGACGGTTCCAGCGCGAGATAGCCGCTGCCGTCTTCCTGCCAACGCACCGGACCAAGCGACCGCGTGCGGTAGGTGAAAATCGAATCGACCGTCAGCAGCTCTGCCTGCCCAAGCGCAGTCACTGCTAAGAAAAGAATAACGGGAATAATCGCAAATCGACGTTTGATAATTGTTTTCATCTTCATCTGTATTCGTCTGTTCGTCCGTGTTTATCCGTGTCCGTCCGTGGCCCTAATCTTCGCGCCCAACTAACGCCGCTATCGCGGTTATCATTTCATTTTGTTCGATCGGTTTGGCGATGTGCTGGTGGTAACCCGCTGCGAGCGCGCGTTCGCGATCCTTTCGCGAAGCATAGCCAGTCAACGCGATCGCCGGCGTCTGGCCGCCTTTCTCCGGCGGCAGCGCGCGCAACTTCCGAATGAATTCGTAACCATCTTCATCGGGCATGCCTATGTCGCTGATTAAAAGATCCGGCGCCTCACTCGAAAACACATTCAACGCGTCAGCCGCTGACTTCGTTGACGTCACGCGCGCGCCGTAACGCTTCAACATCGTGCCGAGCAACTTGCGGGAATCGTCGTCGTCTTCAACTAATAGAACGTGAACGCCGTCGAGTCGCACAGTTCCCCGTTTGCTGCGACGCCGCTCGACTTCCCGCCGGCGCTCTTCCGCGCGCGCCGGATCGCGACGCTCCTCTGCAAGCGGCAATTCAACCGTGAAAACCGATCCCTGGCCCAAGCCGGCACTCTCCGCGCCGATGCCGCCGCCGTGCAACTCGACCAGATGACGCACGACCGCGAGTCCCAATCCGAGTCCGCCCTGCTTTCGTGATATGGAACCCTCCGCTTGCCGGAACCGATCGAACACGTACGGCAAAAACTCCGCGGAGATTCCCTCGCCAGTGTCGGCTACAGTCAAACGCGCGGTTCCGTTGACGCACCGCAGATCTATCATCACCGTGCCGCCGCGCTGCGTGAACTTGATCGCATTCGACAGCAGGTTCCAGATCACCTGCCGCAAACGGTTCGGATCACCTTTCACCAGGCACTCACTACTTACCTGCTCGGTTTTGATTTGAATTCCTTTTACGTCGGCCGTGGGCCTTAACGCATCAATAGCCGCCTCGACTATCGGCGCCAGATTCAGCGGGTGCAGATCAAGCCGGAGATTGCCGGTGATGATGCGCGAAACGTCGAGCAGGTCGTCGATCAGTCGCGCCTGCGAACGCGCGTTACGTTCGATAGTTTCAATCGCGCGGGCAGCATTCGATCCTTCAACCTCGCCGTTGCGAATCATCGAGGCCCAACCGAGAATCGACGTCAAAGGCGTGCGCAGTTCGTGCGAAAGCGTCGCGAGAAACTCGTCTTTCAAACGGTCGGCTTCTTCGGCGTGCTGACGTGCGTCGCGCTCGCGAATGAGCGACGCCTGGCGTTCTACTTCCGCCTTTTCGCGTCCGGTCACGTCGAGCACGAGCGACAGCACCGAAACAAGTTGACCACGATCGTCGCGCAACACCGAGTTGTACCACTCGCAGAACAGGATCGTACCCGCGCGGGTGTAATTTCGATTGCGTTGCACGCCCTGAACTTCAACGCCTTCGCGCTGACGATTTGTGACCAACGCCACCGCGTCCACGTCGTCAGTAAAAACAAACTGCCACTCATTGACGTGTTTGCCGATCACGTCTTCAGCTTTCCAACCGAACAAACGTTCGGCCGATTCCGACCAGCGCGAAACGCGGAAGTCGCTGTCCCATTCGACCACTGCGAGCGGTGAACGCTCGACATGAAACGATAGCTGCCGGTAAGCCGTTTGCGCCGCGTCTTCTGCCTGGCGGCGGGCGCTGATGTCGCTGACGACTGCGATACCGCCGATGACGTTTTCGTCGTCGTCGGTCAATGGAGAGTAACGACACGAGAAGACGCCGCTTCCCGCTGGTCCATACACGTCAGTTTCGGAGACGGATTCATTGCCGGCGAAGGCGGCGGACACGCAACCCTCAGCGCCGGACTCGCGCAGAAAAGGAAAGATCTCGTCGGCGCGTTGGCCCAGCACTTCCTCGCGCGATCGCCCCGTAATCCGCTGCATTGCACGATTCCACGCAATGATGCGGCAGTCGCGATCAAACGCAAAAACGCCGTCGACGCTGGCGTCGAGTAGGCGCTTCAACAGAGATGGGGATTCGTTCTCCAATCTGTTTCGTCGGTGGATTACTTTCGGGATTTTTTATTTTGCCCCGGTAAGCAATATCAAACCGGTGGCGTCGCGCACGAGAATGTTCGAGCCTAACAACACTGGCATAGACCAGGTGGACGACTCGGCCACTTCGTAACGATGCTCAACCGCAAACGCAGGGGCATTGCGTTTGACCACGATTAAATCCGCGCCGTTTGTGAGAAAGACGACGTGCCGGGGAGTCAGCAACAATGATGCGTGCTCGCCTTCGCGCCCTTCGGTGGACCAACGCACCGCGCCGGTCTTCGCGTCGAGCGCCACAAACTGCCCTTTCTTCTTCGACGAATGTGCATAAACCAAACCGTCGCCAAACACCGGCGAACTCATGTACATCGCGACGTCGGGATTTTTCCACGTTTCGGTTGCTTGCCACTTGCCGTTCTTCTCGGCGAGGGTGAAAGCGTGCGTGCCTTGTCGCGTGCCGGAAACGATCAACTGAGCGCCGGTCCAAAGCGGAGTCGCAATGTTCTCGTGCCATTCGTCGGCAAACGGCACGGACCAGAGTTCTTTTCCACCTTTTGCATCGACGCCGACGATCGAACCTTCAGTTAAAGCTACGATCTGCGATTGTCCGTTTTGATCGATCACGACTGGCGAAGCGTAGCCTGGTCCGAGTCCGGTCCATTCCCACTGCATCGCGCCGGTGGCGGGATCGAGTCCGAGTATTTTACCACCGTGAATGTCACTGCCGACCTGGACCACGAGTCGGCCGTTTACCGCGAGTGGTGAAGCGGCTGTGCCGCAGAAGAGTTTGCTCGTATCGATCGCTTGCGAAAAGTCTTTGGTCCAGAGTTGCTTTCCGGTCGCCGTGTCCCACGCGTTGAGAATACCGGTGACGCCGAGTGTGAACAGACGATTACCAATTACGAGTGGCGTGGAGTTTGGTCCTTTCGCCATTTCCACGGCGTACTGGTTCTTCTTGAAAGCGGCCTGGTATTTCTGTTCCCAAACGACTTTGCCGTCGGCGAGATTGACCGCGGCCACGATCTCTTCCGGATCGCGTCGGCCGTGAACAAAGACGCGGCCGTTGGCGACGACCGGCGACGAGTAGCCCTCGCCGATCTCGACGCGCCAGGCGCGTTGCAACTTGTCAGGCCACGCGGCTGGGGCATTCTTCTCGGACACGAACCCGTCTCTTCCGGGCCCGCGCCACTGCGTCCACTCCTGCCCCGCGGCCACGGGCGCCACGGCGAGCAGGAAAAGCAAAACCCCAATTGCCAGCTTCGGGTCAGTCATGCGGAGGCGATCATATCATCCACAGATTTCCGAGAACAGGTGTATGCTGTCGGAGACGGGATTTCAGCATGAAATTAGCGGCACGACTGGGGGCTAATTCTTGTGCTTACAGAAGAACGTTAAACCCTTCCTGTCGGAAATGGTCGTCATGAGTGAGAATGTCTGTGACCTCTCGTTCCCGCATTATGTTCATGGATATACAATCTGTGAGGCTGTAGCCTTTGTCCGGACGAGCCTTGAATAGGGATAGGCCAGCCACGAATCCCTCGTGACTCTGCGGGATGACTTCCACGTCCGCAGAGGAGATAATTCGTTCAGTTTGAATCACCGCGCCTCGACGCGCTCTCTCGCCGTACTCCGAAAAGAAGTTCAGGAGTTCTATCAGCACATTTTCGGTTGTAATGAGCTTTGCGTTTGAGATTAGTTGGTTGATCTGGATGGCCCGTTGATGCCACTGATCTCTTGGGTTGATGAGGGCTATCAGGTAGAACGTGTCGGCAAATACTAGTTTCACGACTGGCGTTTAGGTGCTCCGTAGAGGTAATGGTCGAGGTTGAGCGAACCGTCCGTTGGTACATTGTCCCAAGTGTCTGAGGGCAAGTCAGCATTTACTTCTTCAACGACTTCCCACATCGGTCTGACGGCTTCGCTGCCAACTATTGGAGGAGAGTTGACATCTACAATCATGTCCAAGAGTCGCAGCACTTCTTGCTGTTTGTGAGGTGGTAGTGCTCGCACCTTGTCGATTAATTGCTTCTCCAGGTTCTGAGCCATATGCTTCTCCTGATCAAAACACCGACGTAAAAGTAACATTTTCTGAAGGTCATGACTAATCGCTTTCCGAACATGATAAGCCTTCCGGTCCTGGCCCTCCTCGCTGTGTCGTGTGGGGTGGGGACGAAGGCGAGGGCGCCGGTGGCGGTGGTGGACTCCAGCGTTGCGTTTCCGGCGGAGTTGGGGAGTTTTTCGAAGGCGGAGTTTGAGCTTCATATTGCCCAGCTTAAGAAGCGTTTGCCATCGAAGGATTTTACGATCGTCGTGCAGCCGCCGTTTGTGGTTATTGGCGATGAGCCGGCGGAGGTCGTGAAGCAGCGCTCGGAGGAGACGATCAAGTGGGCCGTCGATAAGTTGAAGCAGGACTACTTCACCGAGGACCCGAAAGAGATTCTCGATATCTGGTTGTTCAAGGACGCGGCCTCTTACCAGAAACACACGCTCCTGCTTTTCAACGACACCCCAACCACACCTTACGGGTATTACTCACGCGACGAGAAAGCGCTCATCATGAACATCGGCACGGGCGCCGGTACGCTGGTCCATGAGATCGTTCATCCGTTTATGGAGGCAAACTTTCCTGAGTGTCCGTCATGGCTCAATGAAGGATTGGGATCGCTGTACGAACAGTGTGGTGAGGACAACGGTCACATCTACGGATACGTGAACTGGCGTCTGCCGGGTTTGCAGAAGGCAATCAACGCGAAGCAGGTGCCGGCGTTTAAGACGCTGATGGCCATGGACCGCGACACGTTCTACAGCGATCGCACCGGCGTTCACTACGCGCAGTCGCGCTATCTCTGCCACTACCTGCAAGAGAAGGGTCTGCTGGTGAAGTTCTACAGACAGTTCCGCGCCAGACATGAGAAAGATCCCAGCGGCTTCAACACGCTCAAGACGGTGCTCGGCGAGTCAGACATGGACCAGTTCAAGCGGAAGTGGGAACGGTACGTGTTGGGCCTCACAGAAGAGTTTAGACTCAACTAGCCAGATGCTTTAAAAGGCAAGCTGAAGCTTGAACTCAAAACGGGATTCTACTCGGGTAACGGCTTCGACAGCACACTCGCGATCAATTCGTTCAATCCTGCATCCGAACCGTTGTGAAAGTTTTTATAGAGCGCCGTGAGCTGAGCGAGCATCTTGGTGCGGCTTTCCTGCTGGTTCGGCTTGGTGCTGAGCGCAACGCAGCGCGCGTAAGCGTCGATGGCTCGCTCGCCGAGTTGAACGATTCGCTTGTACATCGCTTCCTGCTCAGGCGACGGCGGCTTGTTGCCGAACTTCGTATTGTATTCAGCGGAGACCTGCGCGTACTCTCCCTTGAGAATCGCGATCCCGAGCAGGTTGTACGTCAAAGGATTGTCCTTGTAACTACTGCCTGACTTCACCGCCTGGACCAACGCCGCCGCTGCATTAACAGGCGCTGTGCTCAGTTCAAACCAGCCCAACGCGAAGTTGAGAAACCCGTGCGCCTCAGCCACGCTGGTAAACGGATCTGCTTGCGTAAACTTCTCCGACTCGGCGATGGTCAATGCTCGCTTAGTAACGTCGATCGCTTCTTCGTTCAGAGTCGCATCGCCCTTGAGTGAATTGGCATAACCGGCCTGCGCCATTATCGCGAGCACGTAGAAGTTGTCCGCATTCTTCTTCAGGGCGGCCCGCCCGACTTCAAATGTTTTAGCGGGGTTTCCCTTCGCGAACGCTTCGTGTACTTCATAGTTTCCCATGACGCGCTCGTACTCAGTAACGAACCGGCGCATTTCGGCGAGGTGCGAATCCTGTTCGCCACTGTAGCGCTTCACATAATCGCGTGCGGCTTCGTAAGCGAGCTTTTGCCGTTCCGCAACCGGGACCTTCTTGTTCTCCGCAAAGCGAGCGTAAAGCTGCTCGCGATCGGAGTCGTCCAATTGCGACGTCATTGTCGGATTGCGTTGGGCCAGAGAAACAGAAGCCACGAGCAGAATAAAGAGCGGGAGTAGGAGGATACGCATGATTGAAGGTCTCAGATTATTAGCCACGGACTGACACAGACAAAACACGGACAAGAATAATTTCATTAGATAACGTCGGCGAAGTTCTTGCGCGTTCGGGCGAACCACCAGTAACCGAATAGAAAGATTACGAGCGCGACGACGGTGAAGTAAAGAAGGCCGCGCCAATCGGGCGCGAGGCCGTCGAGAAAGATGCGCCGATAGCTGCGTATGAGCGCGGTGAACGGGTTGATCCCGATGAACCACCGAAAGCGTTCCGGAACGATCGACTCCGGGTAGATGATCGGCGTCAGGTACATCCACGCCATCAGCAGCAACGTGATTCCCTGCGCGATGTCGCGCAAAAACACGCCGAGCGAGGCGATCAACCACGCCGCGCCGAGCGCAAACAAGAGTTGCGGAATCAGCAGCACCGGCAACCAAAGCGCGGTGAGTTGCAAACTCTGACGGATCGCAATGGTGGCAATCAACAAAGCAATGGTTGCGAAGAGTTGATTGCCGACCGCGGCAAAAGCCTGCGCCGCCGGAAGTGTTTCGAGTGGAAAGACGACGCGCTTAACGAGATTCGCATTCGCGACGATCGTGTTTGACGATTGCTGCACCGTCTCCTGAAACATGGACCACGGCAACAGGCCGCAAAACAGATACAGGGCGTAGTCCCAGTGTGAATCGTTAATGCCAAAGCGCGCGCCAAAGATGCCGGCGAAGATAAACGTGAAGATCGCGATCATCACGACCGGCGTCAACACGGCCCACGCAATGCCCAACGCCGAGCCTTTGTAACGACCGAGCAGATCGCGTTTCGCGAACGAGAAGATCAGGTCAGCACGTGCGGGCAGTTCCCACAACGGCTGCCAGACTTTTCGATGGGCGGTTTGTGCAATTAAAGCCATTCGTTAGCCACAAAAAAGCACAAGAAGCACAAGGGGCACAAGAAGCGAAGGCTGTTAAGGCATGACTCCTCGTCCACGCCAACTGTTTTTGTTGTGCCAGCTAATCGTCACGTCGCGTGCGCCGAGTTCGCGCCACCATTCCTCAAAGTCTTCGCGAGGGATGTAGAAGGCAGTCGGCGCCACGAGGTGATCGAAAACGATCAAGTGTTGTTCGCGCCAATTAAACGGCGCGATCGCGTTGAAGTAGTCGTTGTAAAAAAGATGCTTCGCGGCTGACGACCCGTTTCGATTCAGTGGTCCATACACGAGCTTCGTCGCGAGGTACATACACGCCGCGGGAAGTTTCGATACGTGTAACAAGACACGTTTGTCGAGCCGCGACGTGACTCGCTCGCGCACCGGATTTACAAAGCGCGTGATCCATTCGTTGTTTTCCGCGCCGTAGATCCATGCCGAGATGTGTCCCCCGGGCTTCACTTTCGAAGCCAAAGCCAGGAACCCGCCACGCGGATCGGGCAAGTGATGCAACACGCCGACGGAAAAAGCATAGTCGAACTTGCGCGCGAGCGGCAGGTGATAGATGTCGGCCTGGATGATGTGTGCGTTGGGTAATGAGCGTGTCGCCGCGAAAGCTGTCTCAACGGCGACGCTCAGATCGATGCCGATTACATCGCGTGCTCCCCAACGCGCGGCGAGCTGTGTGTGACGGCCTTTACCGCAACCGCCTTCCAGCACGATCTTGTCGCGGAAAAACTCGGGCGTCACGGGCGCGATCCAGCCGAGAAACTGTTCGGCGTAGCGTTCGTCTTCCTGTGTGAAGTGTTGCCACTGCCAGCCGAAGCCCGCGGCTGTGGCGCGTTTGTCGCTCTCGACGTGATCGAGGTTTGCGAAGCGCGGAATACCGGCGGTGATCGAGAACGAGATTTTGCAGGACGTGCAGCAGAGTTCGCCCTCGATGATCT
>DATELP010000074.1:0-6090 GCA_035276425.1 Pyrinomonadaceae bacterium | reverse complement strand
TTCCGGCGACATGTAATAAGGAGTGCCGACCACGGTCCCGGCCGGACCAGCGCCCGCATCCGCCAGCAGTTTCGCTAATCCAAAATCCACGACGCGCACACTCTCAAACTCAAAATCATCATCCGGAGCGACAACGAGTATGTTCTCGGGTTTGAGATCGCGATGCACAACACCCTGTCGATGCGCCGCGCTCACACCCGCGCAGATCCCGCGCATCAAACGCAGCGCACGTTCAACCGGAAAACGGTTTTCGCTCTTCAACAGATCGCGCAACGGCGTGCCTCTGACAAACTCCATCACCATGTACGCCGGCGCGTGTTCGTCGTCAGTTTCACCGAAGTCGTGAATCGTGATCACGTTCGGATGGCGCAACATCGCCGCCGCACGCGCTTCGAGGCGAAAGCGCGCGAGCGCCGCATCGTCTTTTACAAACCTGGCACGTAAAATTTTTACCGCAACGTCGTCGCCGATGTGTACGCGGCGCGCACGATAGACCACACTCATCCCGCCTTCACCCAACTTCGCTACCAATTCGTACTTGCCCTCGATCACATGACTGATCAACGGATCGACATCAAACAAACGAACGGTGGGAAGTGAAGCCTGATACTGGTTTTCGTAGTACGGATGCGCGGCGCCGGGTAAGCTCAACGGCAGTCCGCACTCGGCGCAGAACATTGCGTCCTTCTTCAGGTATCGCTCACATGCGGGACAGAAGGGAAACTCGGCGCGCAGACCCGCGATCATCTCGTCGAGTTGATCTTCGATCGCATCGAGTCCATTCGCGCCCTTCGCACAGCCGCGCAGGTTTTCTTCGTGATCGAAAAGAAAATACGCCGGGAACTCGTCGGCCTGAACAGCGAACGCCGCGCGCAAACGTCGATCGTTATCGAGCGCGCAAGGTTCAGTTATATTCAGTCGCGCGATCGCCTCACGCACGGGACGCGAATCTTTTTCCGCGTCCGATTGCGGTAAGTGGACGGCGAACACACGCAGTCCTTCGCGTTTGCGTAGGTCACGCAACTGCGCCACTTGCGCAAGATTTGTCTTGGACTCTTCGGAACTAACGGACCAGAAGTGAATCAGTGTCGGGTGGCCCTTCGTTTCCAGGCCATTATCTTGCGGGTTGTCTGCCGCCGCTCGGTTGAGCCATTCAGTGGCCTCCGTGAGCGACGGCAGTTTCTTATCCACCCTCTGTGGTTGCGACATCAATCCTCAGAAGTCGTCGGGTCGATGACTGTTTTCACCTTCGCGACGTGGTTGGCTGGAAAGCCGCCCATGCGCGCGTGCTCGTGTACCAATTCTTCATTGGGCGCGATGTAAACGCAGTAAAGCTTGTTGTCAGTCACGTAGCTTTGGACCCACTGAATCTGCGGTCCGAGTTCGTTCAGGACATTGCACGACCGTTGCGACAAGGCTTTCAACTCGGCCGGGCTCAGCTTGCTGGCGCCCGGTACAACTCGTTCGATTACGTATTTAGGCATTGGAATTATCTCCATTCATATGAAAGTAGACCCTTTTTGCATAGATCTACTTACTAACGCGCAATAACGGCGCCTTTTGTACCGCTATTGCAATTCTGCTACGAGTTGTTGAAAGTCTTCATCGCCGCGCATTGCTTCAAACGCGCTCTCTGTTTTCGCCCAGTGGCCCAACGTGCGGAAGCCGTTGTCGTACGCGCGTCGCAGCAAGATGAGCGAAGCATGCTTCTCGCCCAGCAGTGCATACGCGCAGGCGCAGTTGTAAACCGCGAGGCCGTCGTTCGGCTCGAGTTCCAGCACGCGCTTCAACGTTGCAGTCGCTTCTTCCTTGCTGCCAAAACGCGCATACGCCTCCGCCAGGCGGCTCATCACGATCGTGTCGTCGAGACTCGCTTCCAGTTTGCGCGACGTGATCTCGATCACTTTCAACGCGGCTTTTTCAGCAGCCTCAACGTTTCCGAGTTTGCGTTCTACGCCGACCAAAAACAGCCACGGATCCTCGTTGTACGGTTTCAGAGTCGCCGCGCGGCGATAGTGCGCACGCGCGCTTTCAAAATCATTAGTCAACTCAGCGATCATTCCGAGCCGAAAATAAGCGGCAAAGAAATCCGAGTCCTCGCGCAGTATGGCTTCAAGACTACGTTTTGCTTCACCGAGCCGCCGGTGATGGAAGTAAACGTTGGCGATGCCGAATTTAGCTTCCAACGACGAAGGATCGAGCGACAGTGCTTTCTGGTTCATGTCGATCGCTTTGCTGAGCCACGAAGAATTGCAGTCGTACCATTCGTACATCGACGAGTAAGCCTCGGCGAGTCCGGCATACGAGGCCGCAAACTCCGGATCGATCGCCGTGGCGTTCTCAAACATCTCGATCGCTTTCTCCGTGTTGCGGCGTCCCTTTAAATAAAGGAGCTCGCGGCCACGCATGTAGAAATCGTAGGCGCGCAGATCGTCGGTCGGTTTTTGCGTCAGTGCTTGCCGTTCTGAATCCGACAAAGAGATCTTGAGAGCGTCGACGATCTTCTGTGAGACTTCGTTTTGCAGGTCGAAGATGTCTTCGATCATGCGATCGAAGCGTTCGGCCCACAGATGAAAACCGTCGCGCACGTTGAGGAGTTGGGCCGTGATGCGAATTCGGTTTCCGGCCTTGCGCACACTGCCTTCGAGAACGTAGTTCACGCGCAGCGCTTCGCCGACCTGACGCGTGTTTACTTCTTTGGCGCGAAAGGGAAGCACGTCAGTGCGCGAGACGACCTTCAGCTCTTTCACTTTCGAAAGGTCGGTGATGATGTCTTCGGTCATGCCGGCGCAGAAGTATTCGCTCTCGCTTTCGGAATTCATGTTCTCAAAGTAGAGAACGGCGATCGACTTGTCCGGCGCCTGGTCGGCCATGACCTGACCGCTGGACCGCGTCGAAAACTCCACGCGCCGCTTCAGATCCTTAAGATCTGTTAATAAGTCTTTGACCGTCTGATAACGTTCTTCACGATCCTTGCGCAACGCGCGCGAGACGATGCGATCGAGCTCGCGTGGGCCATCGGCGAGATGTTGGACCAATGATTCCGGTTCGGTCTGCAAAATTCCGGACATCACGTCGATTGCGGTCGAACCGCCAAACGGTTGGCGACCGCTGATGATTTCGTAGAGCACACAACCCAGGCTCCAGATGTCTGTCCGTGCGTCGAGTTCGAAACCACGCGCTTGTTCCGGTGACATGTAATGCGCGGTTCCCATCACCATGCCGACCGCGGTATTGAACATGTTCTGAGTAGACGCGAGTGAATCGGTTAGCGGCGTTGGCGGCCGCTCGCGCGTGAGTTTCGCGAGGCCGAAGTCGAGCACTTTAACGATGCCGTCGCGGCGCAGCATGATGTTGTCCGGCTTGATGTCGCGATGAATGATGCCAACGGCGTGCGTAGCTGAAAGCGCGCTCGCGACCTGAATGCCGATGTCGATCGCTTCGTTCGGCGTTATCGGCGTGAAACGAATGCGATCGCGCAGTGTTTCGCCGTCGACGTACTCAGTCGCAATGAAGTGTTCCGAATCGATCTCGTCCACTTCGTAGATCGTGAGAATGTTTGGATGGTTGAGTGCCGAGACCGCCTTGGCTTCCTGTACGAAACGGCGGACGCGATCGTTTTGCGAGCCGGAGTCACTTTCAACCACGCTCGGCGGCAGGATTTTCAGTGCGACCTTGCGATCGAGTCGCGTGTCGTTGGCGAGATAGACCTCGCCCATGCCACCAGCGCCGAGTTGGGAGCAAATCTCGTAACGCCCGATCTTTTTACGCGTGGGGAACGACAAGGCTCTTTTTGGGGGAAGTTTATTGGACTCAACGAAGCAGCGGACATTGTAGATTAGTTCCCCTCAGTGGTAAACGCGCAGGCCATGCCACAAAGAGGCACAAAAAGCACAAATGATTTCTTGTGCTTCTTGTGCCTCTTGTCCTTTTGAGACAAAACGCCTCGAAGTTAACTACCGCTTGGCTTTGAGCGGCTTCTGCTTCCACTCGTGCCGGTATCGCTTGTTGAACCGGTTGAGCTTCCAGTCGTGCTGGTATCTCCGGTTGAACTGCCGGTTCCTGTTGCACTGGCGCCGGTAGAACTTCCGGTTCCAGCTGCTCCCGCGCCCATCGAACCTGACGTTCCTGTAGTGCCAGCTCCTGCTCCAGCGCCCATCGACGATCCAGTTGAGCCTGTGGTTCCCGTTGAGCCTGTGGTTCCCGCAGAACCGTAGCTGCTGCCTGTTGAGCCGTAGTTCGAAGTACTGGTCCCGGTTCCACCTGCTGCGGCGGAACTCGTCGAACTTCCCGTTGTTCCGCTCGATCCCATCTGACTGTACGTGCTCGTGCCGCCGTCGCCGCGCTTGATGCGCAGGCGGTTCTCGACGTTATTCACACCAGACACGGATTCAGCAAGTTCCTCAGCGCGACGTTTGTCCTGCCGGTTGTTGACTGTTCCGACAAGCACGACTTCGGCATTGGTCACCATCACTTCGACATCAGAAGCGTCGAGCATGTAGTCGTAACCCAGCCGATCGTTTACGTCTTCCTTGATGCGTTCGTCAGACCGCTGATAGTTTTTTGTACCACGTCCGCCGCGGCGTTGTTCGTCCATGCGGCGCCGTCGTTCGGCATCTTCATCGCCAAACCAAGAGGCCACCGCATCCGAGGCACGGTCCCACCAACCGCGTTCCTGACCTTCACCGCGTTCATCCCAACCGCGTTCTTCTTCGCGGCCGAAACGGCTGCCCCAGCCACGTCCCTCGGTTCCGCCGCCGCTGCCGCGATCGTAGTCGTAGCTTCGTCCGCGTTCGTCGTAACTCTGGCTGGACCGCATGCCGGTCGGGTAGTTGTATCTCTGCGACGATTCGTTGTAGCTGCCGGATTCGCCGGAACTGCGGCCGTACCTACGCGATGATTCGCCGTAGTCCTGGCCCGAGCTACTCCGAGATGATTGTCCGTAACCACCGCGTGGATACTGCGACTGTCCGTAACCGCGTTCGGACGACTCGCCGTAATCACGATCACGTCCGCCGCCCTGGTTGTAACTGCTGCGTCCTGATGTCTCGCCGTAACTGCGACCGTAGTCTGATTGGCCGTAATGGCGTCCCCAATCGTTGGCCGACTGACCGTAATCACCGCGACCGGATGATTCGCCGTAGCCACGATTGGACGATTCGCCATAGTCGCGTCCGTAACCACCTGACGACTGGCCATAACCGCCCCGACCTGATGATGATTCACCGTAACCGCGTCCCGAGCCGCCCATCGACTGGTTGTAACCTCCGCGGCCGTAGCCGCCCATGTAACCACCGTATCGCTCATCACGATCCTCGACGTCGTCGCGCTCGCGTTCTCCTTCGCTGCCGTAGCCACGATAACGTTGGCGCGACTCGTAATCGCTGCCTGATCCGGATTGAGATCTACCACGGCCAAACATGCGGTCCCGGCCGCGTCCTTCACGCTCGCTCTCATCGTCGTCTTGATAACGTCCCTGAGACCGTTCGCCCCAGGAGCGACCGTAGTCTGATTCTGAGCGCCGGCCAGAGTTCTGGCCTCCACGATCGTTATTGCGATCGTTGTACCTCGTTGACATATCTGTTCTCCTTTCCCCTGCTCGTCGTTAGTTCCTTTATCCCGGTTTGAATTCAGTTGCGTAGGAATGCGGGAATCCTATGAAAAACTACTGCGATTCATGCTCGCAGTAGCTCTTCACAAAGCTGTCTCCGAAGTGCAACGTAGTTTGCACGCTTCAACCCTGGAACAGGTGCGTGCCGTGCGTCACGGCGGCGCCGGCGCGCAATGCGGCCGCAACATGAATGGCTTCAGCAAACTCGGCTTCAGTGACGCCCGCTTCGATTGCATTCTTGCGATGCACCTCGATGCAGTACGGACATTGAGTCGTGAGCGCGACGGCGATCGCCATCAGCTCTTTGTACTTCTTCGGGATCGCGCCATCCGAAAGCGCGACCTTATCGTAGGCGCGAAACGCATCCATCGTTTCCGGCGCGAGTTTGCCGATGTCACCAAGCTTGCTGAGATTTGATAGTGAATACATTGATTCTTCCTTCCTTTCGATTTCGCGTTAGCAGTATAGGGCTTGAGATG
>DATELP010000073.1:0-3648 GCA_035276425.1 Pyrinomonadaceae bacterium | reverse complement strand
CGCTCCTTTTCAGAACTTTTTGAAAACAATTTCAGAGCGCTCTAAATACGCCAAGGCTCGCGCGCCCGTATCTTCCGCACAGCAGTTAACAAACACCCCGACACCCGACACGCGACACTCAGTAGGCCCAGATTATTTAGGAGGTAAGCAATGAATACAAGAGGGAACCGCGAGGTTCAGAGCGAAGTTGTTGGCCGCCACGCCGTGGTGCTCGGCGGCAGCCTCGCAGGTTTGCTGGCGGCGCGAGTGCTCGCGGAGCACTTCGAGCGCGTCACTTTGATCGAGCGCGACGCGTATTCGGACACTCCCGAGGTTCGCAAAGGCATTCCGCAGGCGAATCACGTTCACGGACTTTTATTGCGCGGCCGTCAGGTGCTCGAAGAGTTGTCTCCCGGTTTGCAAGACGAAATGATCGCTGCCGGTGTGCCGTTGGTAGACATGGCGAACGACATTGCGTGGTTTACGCGCGCGGGTTGGGGCGTGCGATTTCCTTCGGAGTTGAAAGTGTTGGCGTTCACGCGCCCGGTGCTCGATCTGCACGTGCGCCGCCGCTTAGCTCAGAATCCGAAGATCGAGATCGCGGATGGGATGGAAGTGCTTGGTTTGTTGGGAAACCCGATTGAGAACCGCGTTGCGGGTGTGATGCTGATCCCGCGTGATACTGACGCCGATCGCCGTGTTGCGCGAGAGTTGCGCGCGGATTTGGTTGTCGATGCGACGGGTCGCGCCTCGCGCGCGCCGCGTTGGCTGAAAGACATCGGCTACGAACCGCCGCAAGAGACTGTCGTGAACGCGCATCTCGGTTATGCGAGTCGTTTGTATCGCATTCCGGAGAATTTCGACGGTGAATGGGTGTGTGCGTACGTGCAGTCGGCGCCGCCGCAGAAGAAGCGCGGCGGGATTCTGTTTCGCGTCGAAGACAACCGTTGGTTACTGACGCTGATCGGCGGTGGACATGATTATCCGCCAAGTGACGAGCATGGGTTTCTCGAGTTTGCCGAGAGCCTGCGCGATCCGATCATCGCGGATGCGATCCGCAATGCCGAACCGCTTTCACCGATTCGTACGCATCGCGCTACTGAGAATCGTGTGCGTCATTTCGAAAGCGTGAAGAACCTGCCGGAGAACTTCGTCGTGCTCGGCGATGCGGCTTGCGCATTCAATCCGGTTTACGGGCAGGGCATGACGATCGCGGCGTTGGGCGCGCTGATGTTGAGGCAGTGTTTGCGCGAACACGATGATGGAAATCTCTCCGGACTGGCGCAACAGTTTCAGCGACGTCTGGCGAGAGTCAACAAAGCGCCGTGGCTGATGGCTACCGGTGAAGATTATCGCTATCACGAAACGGAAGGCGGCGCACCGGGCGTGATGACGCGCTTCATGCACTGGTACATGGATCGCGTGCTGCAACTCGCGACGCGCGAAGTCGCGGTGCGCAGCGTGTTACTGCAAGTCTTTAACCTGTTGCTACCGCCGTCAGCGCTGTTTCGCCGCGCGATTCTGTTTCGCGTGATTCGATCCGTGTTACTCCGTGTCATCCGTGGCGACTCTGCTCTCGCCGAGCCAAACGGTCTTGATGTTCACAAACTCGCGGATGCCAAACTCCGCGAGTTCGCGGCCGTAGCCGGAATGCTTGACGCCTCCAAACGGTAAGCGCGGATCGGAAGCCACCATGCTGTTGATGAAAACTGATCCCGCTTCGAGCTCGTTGATGAAGCGCTGTTGTTCGGCGGTGTCGTTGGTCCACGCGGCGGAACCGAGACCGAAGGGCGTTGCGTTGGCAAGACGAATCGCTTCGTCAATGTCTTTCACGCGAAACAGCATCGCGACAGGGCCGAAGATCTCTTCGCACGACACGGGAGTTGAGGGATCGATGTTGACGAGCACGGTGGGTTCGTAAAAGTTACCGGGACGATTTATTCGTTTGCCGCCGGTCAGGATTTTGGCTCCTTCTGCCACGGCTTGCTGCACTTGTTTTTCAAGATCCTTAACGATTTGCGGTGTCGCCAGCGGACCAATATCAGTTTCCGTTTCGAACGGGTCTCCCACGCGCAACGCTTTCATCTCATCGACAAATCCCCGCTCAAACTCGTCATAGATTTCTGACGCTACAATGAAGCGCTTCGCAGCAATACAAGATTGCCCGTTATTGATCGTGCGCGCTTTCACCGCGGTCTTCACTGCTTCATTCAGATTCGCTGAAGGCATGACGATGAACGGATCGCTGCCGCCGAGTTCCAACACAGTCTTCTTGATCTGTTTGCCCGTGATGCTCGCGACGCTGGCGCCTGCCGGTTCGCTGCCCGTCAACGTCGCCGCGACCACACGCGGATCTTTCAGAATACTTTCTACTTTGTCTGAGCCGAGCAGCAGCGTTTGAAACGCGCCTTCGGGAAAGCCCGCGCGGCGAAAGATGTCTTCGATTGCCAGCGCACACTGCGGGACGTTTGAAGCGTGTTTGAGCAAACCCACATTCCCGGCCATCAATGCCGGCGCGGCGAAGCGAAACACCTGCCAGAACGGAAAGTTCCACGGCATCACGGCCAGCACCGGGCCGAGTGGTTGAAAGCGAACGTAGCTTTGCTTCGCATTGGTTTCGACGACCAGATCTTCAAGGTGCCGTTCTGCGTTTTCGGCGTAGTAGCGGCACACCAACGCGCATTTCTCCGCTTCACTGACGGCAGCCTTGAGCGGCTTGCCCATTTCGAGCGTCATCAACCGTCCGAATTCTTGTTTTTCGTTTTCGAGTATCTCGGCGGCGCGTGTCATCGAGCGCGCGCGATCGGAAAATGTTGTGTGCCGGTAGGTTTGAAACGTTGAAGCTGCGAGCTGTAGTTTTTGATCGAGTTCTTGAGCTGTTAGTTCCTCAAATGATTGCAGAGTTTCGCCCGTAGTTGGGTTGATTGTTGTGATTGCCATGATTAAGTTAGTGTAGCTGCATGCCTGAGCAAAAACCAAAACTCGACAAATTCGGTGTCGCTGCTGCTTTGCAGGAGATTGCGCAGCTCATGGACATGCGCGGCGGGCAGTATCGTTTCAAGGCAAAGGCTTACAACGCGGGCGCGCGATCGATCCAGGCTGTTGGCGATCTCGATCGGCTCGTTCGCGAGGATCAATTAACGACGCTGCCACGCATCGGCAGCGCCCTCGCGTCGCAGATCAAACAGCTTTATCTCACCGGCGAGTCGTCGGTTTTGAACGAATTGCGCGCTGAGTTTCCCAAAGGCATTGTGCAACTCTCAGCCGTTCCCGGGCTCAGTCTCGCGAAGGTCAAACAGCTTCATGATGAGCTTGGGATCGGTTCTGTTGAAGAACTCAAAGCCGCCGCGGAAGCAGGAAAGCTCCGCGATCTGAAAGGCTTTGGAGCAAAGACGGAACAACGACTGCTCGAACAACTCAATAAGCCTCAAGAGAACCCACGTCAGCGATTGTATCTTCATCACGCGTGGAATACGGCCGAACAAATCATCGAGTACATGAAATCGAACCGCGGCCTGGCGGAGATCAGTGTCGCGGGTTCGTTGCGCCGCTGGGTTGAGACTGTAGACGTCATCGACATCGTCGCGAGTGGTAAGAAGCCGGAAACGTTGGTCGAGCATTTTCTAAGTCTGCCATTGATTCTTTCGAGTGAACGAAATGGCGATAACA